>DAOUPC010000260.1 GCA_030626365.1 Paracoccaceae bacterium | reverse complement strand
TCCAGAATCATTTCCTTGATCTTGCGTCTGGTGGTGCCGCGCACCACGGAATCATCCACCAGAATCACCCGCTTGCCGCGAATCAGCGCCCGGTTGACGTTCAGCTTTAGACGCACGCCCATGTTGCGGATCTGTTCGGTCGGTTCAATGAACGTGCGACCCATATACTGGTTTCGGATGATCCCCATGGCGTAAGGAATACCCGATTGCAGCGAAAATCCGATCGCCGCTGGTGTGCCGCTGTCAGGCACCGGACAGACCAGATCGGCGTCAACCGGGCTTTCTTTGGCCAGTTCGCGACCAATCGCCTCGCGGGTTTCATAAACGCTGCGCCCGCCCAGGATACTGTCGGGGCGCGAAAAATAGACATGTTCAAAGATACAGAACTTGCTGGGTTGTGGGCGGAACGGAAAATGGCTTTCGACGCCGTTACCGTTGATGACCACCATTTCGCCCGGTTCGATTTCGCGGATGAATTCGGCCCCGATGATGTCCAGCGCGCAGGTTTCCGACGACAAGGCCCAGCCATCGCCGATCTTGCCCAGCACCAGCGGGCGCACCCCCAGCGGGTCGCGCACCCCGATCAGTTTGGACCGGGTCATGGCGACCACCGAAAAGGCCCCCTCGACCCGGCGCAGCGCGTCTTCCATCCGCTCGGGGATGTTGCGTTGCAGGGACCGGGCCATCAGGTGGATGATACATTCGCTGTCCGACGAGGACTGAAAAATCGATCCGCGTTCGATCAGTTCGCGGCGCAGGGCATTGGCGTTGGTGATGTTGCCATTATGGGCAATCGCCGCGCCGCCCATGGAAAATTCGCCAAAAAATGGCTGAACATCGCGGATTGCGGTCTGGGCCTTGGAACCAGAGGTGGAATAACGCACATGCCCGATGGCCAGCGGGCCGGGCAGGGTTTCCATCACTTTCTGCGAGGTAAAGTTGTCGCGCACATAGCCAAAGCGTTTGGCGTTGTTGAACCCCTGTTCGGGGTCATGGGCGACGATGCCGCCGGCCTCTTGTCCGCGATGTTGCAGGGCGTGCAGGCCAAGGGCAACAAAGTTTGAGGCATCCTTGACACCGATGACACCAAAAACCCCACATTCTTCATGCAGTTTGTCGTCATCAAAAGGATGGGCGGGGGGCATTTGCAGGCGGCGTTTGGCAAGCGTCAAAGCGGCAGCTCCGAATCCATTACGGTATCCATTACGGTTCGTATTCAGGGCATAGTCGGTCCTGCGCCCGCTGTCACCAAAGGATCACAGATATTCTGTCGCACCGGCAATTTAGTGTCAGGTCCGGCCCGGGGAATCATTGAATAACCGGGCATTTTGAAAATGCCCGGTGGGTTGTTGTCCGGTGCTGGGTTGTTCTTAGCTTCCTTGGGGTCAGCCCCCCGGCAGGCTTATTTTGCTTTGCAATTGCCAACCAGGTTTTCATATTGCTGCGTGATCCAGCCCAGGGCCTCTTCCGGGCTCTGTTCCTGTATCTGGCCGGTCATGCGGGCAAACACCTGGGCCGCGCGGCTTTCGTCAACAATGGTAAAGCTTTGGCCGGTGATCACCGTGTCATAGACAAAGAACGCGATGGCCACCAACAGGATGCCGCGCGCCACGCCAAACAAAAAGCCCATGCCCTGATCAACTCCGCCCAGGGCCGATCGCTGAACCAGCGAGGAAAACAGCGGCGTAAAGAACGACACCACGATCAGCGCCAGCGCAAACACGGCGGCAAAGGCCGATATGATGCTTAGTTCGCAACTGTCCGCGATAAAATCGCCAAGCACAGGAACCTCTTTGATCAGCGGTTCGACCTGTGGCGCAAACATGAACGCCAGCACAGCGGCCGCAACCCAGCCAGCAATGGCCATGAGTTCCCGAACCACGCCGCGCGAATACGCCAAAAGCGCAGAAATAACGATGATCAGGGCAACAACCCCGTCTATTATGGTGAAACCTTCCATGTGCCTCGCCTGTTTTTATCCATGCCCCACCGGTACCTTACCCTGATCCGAAGTGTTCGCCAACAAAACCTGTGAGATCACTGGCCCGTGTCAGCGTAATACCTTTATTTGTGCCAGTCTTGCCACCCGCAGGGGCAATTGCGGTTGTGAAACCAAGTTTTTGCGCCTCTTTCAACCTGTTTTCGGTCTGCGGGGCCGGACGCAGGGCCCCTGACAGGCTGATTTCGCCAAAAATAACGGTTTCTGCCGGTAACGCGACATCTTCGCGCGCACTTAGCAGGGCGGCGGCCACGGCCAGATCGGCGGCGGGTTCCGAAATTTTCATCCCCCCCGCGACATTCAGGTAAACATCAAGCCCGGCAAAGGGAATGCCACAGCGTGCCTCTAGAACGGCAAGAATCATCGCCAGTCGTCCGCCATCCCAGCCGATTACGCTGCGCCGGGGTTGGGCGTGCGGGGTGGGGGCGACCAGCGCCTGTAATTCGACCAGCAGGGGGCGGGTGCCCTCGATTCCGGCAAATACCACCGATCCGGGGCTGGGCGTGCCGCGTTCTGACAAAAACAGCGCCGAAGGGTTTGACACCTCGGCCAGCCCCCGACCGGTCATTTCAAACACGCCAATTTCATCCGCCGGACCAAAGCGGTTCTTGACGGCGCGCAGAATACGGAACTGATGCCCGCGCTCGCCCTCGAAATAAAGAACGGTATCGACCATGTGTTCGATCACGCGTGGCCCGGCGATCTGGCCCTCTTTGGTGACATGCCCGACCAGAATCACCGACACCCCGCGCCGTTTTGCGAAATTGGTCAGCTCGTGTGCCGCGGCGCGCACCTGAGAAACCGACCCCGGCGCGCTTTCGACGTTGTCGGCCCACATGGTCTGAATCGAATCGATGATGGCCAGCGCCGGGCGTTCTGCCTCAAGCGTGGTCAGGATGTTGCGCAGGTTGGTTTCGGTGGCCAGCTTGACGGGCGCGTCGGCCAGCCCCAGCCGCTGGGCACGCATCCGCACCTGTGCGGCGGCCTCTTCGCCACTGATATAAAGGGTCTTCAGGCCGGACTGGGCGAACCGGGCGGCCGCCTGCAACAGCAGGGTGGATTTGCCGATGCCGGGGTCCCCGCCCACCAGAATGGCCGAGGCAGGCACCAGCCCGCCGCCCAACACCCGGTCCAGTTCGTCCATGCCGCTTAGGGTGCGCGGCGGTGGGGCCTCTTCTGTGGAAAGGTCGCTTAGGATAAGGGGGCTGCCGCGTTTTTGGCCCAGTGATTTGCTGGGCGGGCCGGACGACAGGGGCGTTTCCTGAACGATGGTGTTCCATTCCCCACAGCCATCACAGCGCCCTGACCATTTGGAAAAGGCCGCGCCGCAGGATGAACAGGTGAAGGATTTTGTTTTTGCCATGCAGGTTCATGCCCCAGCGCGCGCCGCGCCTCAAGCCCTTACAGTTTTTGCGTTAGTGCCTGTGATTGGTTCTGTGATCGGTGATAAACCCCAGAACCATGCCCGTCAGGATGCAGCCGGTGAACAGATACAGCCCCCAGGCGGTTTCAATCGTGCCAAGGCCGATGCCTTTGGACAGGGTGATGTAAAGGGCGATCAAAAAGATGTCGGCCATCGCCAGTTTACCCAGAAAATGCAGCGCGGGCAGGGTGCGTGGGTCAAGCAGGTGCCATTGCACCAACGCCAGCCCGATGGTTTTCAGTTAGGTGGCAAAGACCGCGAAAAAGGTCACGAGCAAGGACTGGAAAAAGTCCGTCCCCCACAGCGATTGCAGGCCTGTGTTGACCGAGATTTCCGACAGGCCAAAGATCGGCAGCAACC
>DAOUPC010000005.1 GCA_030626365.1 Paracoccaceae bacterium | reverse complement strand
TTTGCGGGCGCAGAATCTTCCGGCACATATCCGGGCATCAGATGGCGTATGGAATTGGCGTAATAGGCGATCAGGTCCGCGTGATCCGGGTTGGCGGTGTAGATACCATCCTTCAGGGTCAGCGCCTTGCGTTCAACCAGGTTTCTCAAGCCAACTTCGGCGGCGTAGGCTTGATCGTCGCGCGGCACATGAATATGCGCCTGTGGCAGATCGACGATCATCTGGCTTAGCCCGTGCTCAACCTCTTCATGGGTCATCGGGCCGTTCCCGGATATCAGCCAGCACACGGCAGGCACGGGCAGAATTGGCACGATTTCCCCGATCTGCTGCATCAGGGCCTGCGCCAGAGGCATGGTAACATCGCCGTCGATATCGGCACTGAATTCCCGCAAGGACACAGGGTGACCAAAACTGACGGCGGCATAGCCAAACCGGTGATACCGCCCGGTCAGCCTTAGCCAGAGCTGCCGGGCCGCCTTGCCGGCAACCACCCCAAGCCCGGCTTTAAAGCGGCGCTTTTCCTTTTTCGCGGCCGAGGTCAGGATATCGTCCTCCAGTACCCGGTCATAATTCAGCGCCACGGGCACAAAGACGATATCGCGCTGGCTGGGGTCGAAATCGCCTGTCAGGTATTTCAGCAGGCCCAGCTTGGGCGGCATAAGAGCGCCCGTCAGGCTAAGCCCGCCTTCGGGAAACATCGCCTGGGTCACACCGGCATCGGTGGCCAGCCGGACATAGCGGGCCAGCACCTTGCGATAGAGGTCATTGTTGGACCTGCGGCGGATGAAATAGGCCCCCATCGCCCTGATCAGCCGACTAAGCGGCCAGACCCGCGCCCATTCGCCCACCGCATAGGACAAGGCCGAGCGTTCGGCAGCCAAATAGGTGACCAGCAGATAATCCATATTGCTGCGATGGTTCATGACAAAGATCACCGCGGAATTTGGGTCGATTTTCTTAAGTTCGGCTTCGTCGTAATGCCCCAGCCGCACGCGATAGATCGCGGTGCTGATAAACCGCGCCAGACGGGTGGCAAAGCCGAAATAGGCCGAGGCGGAAAAAGACGGGACAATCTCGCGGGCGTAGCTTTCCGCTTCGGCAAAGATCGCCTGTTCGGGCACGCCGGTTGCCTTAGCATGATCCGCCACGGCCTGGCTGACCTGCGGGTCATAGATCAGCCTCTGGATCATATCGTACCGGCGGGCCAGCTTGAACGGCTGGATCGGCACATCAAGTTTCTGGTTCAGCCGTGCAACAGCTTTTTCCAGACGGCGGCGGAAATACCAGCGCACCGAGGGGATCATGATCCGTTCCCATGCGGCGAACAACGCAAAGGCCAGAATCAGGATCAACAGCCACAGCGGCATCTGGACGGATTGTGTCATTGCGCCAGCCTGCCATTAAAACGACCTTGTCACAATCTTTTCCAATCGCACGGCATGCCGCAACGCAGCGAATTGACATGTGCCAAAAATTACGATTTAGAGCCCTGAGGCGAAAGAATATTACCGAACCAGTGAATGAGGCCCCGATGTCGCAACCGCTCAAAGACCGCCCATGGTTAATCCGAACCTACGCCGGGCATTCAACCGCCAGTGCCTCCAACGCTTTGTACCGGGGCAATCTGGCCAAGGGGCAGACCGGGCTTTCGGTGGCGTTCGATCTGCCGACCCAGACCGGCTATGACAGCGATCATGTGCTGGCGCGCGGCGAAGTGGGCAAGGTGGGCGTTCCGGTGTCGCATCTGGGCGACATGCGCGCGTTGTTCGACCAGATCCCGCTGGATCAGATGAACACGTCGATGACCATCAACGCCACCGCCCCCTGGTTGCTGGCGCTGTATATCGCGGTGGCCGAAGAACAGGGCGCGGACATATCAAAGCTGCAAGGCACCGTGCAGAACGATCTGATCAAGGAATACCTTAGCCGGGGCACCTATATCTGCCCGCCCAAACCGTCGCTGAAGATGATCGCCGATGTGGCCGAATATTGTTACTCGAATGTGCCCAAATGGAACCCGATGAACGTGTGTTCCTATCACCTGCAAGAGGCCGGGGCGACGCCCGAACAGGAACTGGCCTTTGCGCTGGCCACCGCGCAGGCGGTGCTGGATGAATTGCGCCCGCGTGTTCCGGCGGATGATTTTCCGGCTTTGGTGGGACGCATTTCATTCTTTGTGAATGCCGGCATCCGTTTTGTTACCGAAATGTGCAAAATGCGCGCCTTCGTCGATCTGTGGGACGAGATTTGCAAGGAACGCTATGGCGTCGGCGACCCCAGGCACCGCCGCTTTCGCTATGGGGTGCAGGTCAATTCCCTTGGCCTGACCGAACAGCAACCGGAAAACAATGTTTACCGCATCCTGATTGAAATGCTGGCCGTGACCCTGTCAAAAAAGGCCCGCGCGCGCGCCGTTCAATTGCCCGCCTGGAACGAAGCCCTGGGCCTGCCGCGCCCCTGGGACCAGCAATGGTCAATGCGGATGCAGCAAATCCTGGCCTATGAAACCGACCTGCTGGAATATGGCGATTTGTTTGACGGAAATCCCGTAGTTGATGCCAAGGTCGAAGAACTAAAGGCAGGGGCACGCGCCGAACTATCCAATCTGCAAAGCATGGGTGGTGCGATTTCGGCCATTGATTACATGAAATCACGCCTTGTGGATTCAAATGCCGAACGCCTGAACCGGATCGAGGCCGGTGAAACCACGGTTGTCGGCGTCAACCGGTTCACTGCCACCGAACCATCCCCCCTGATGACCAAGGACGGCGGGATCATGGTGGTCGACAAGGCGGCGGAAGACGATCAGATCGCGCGATTGAATGCCTGGCGGGCAACAAGGGACAATGGCGCGGTGCAAAGCGCACTGGCCGCCCTGCGCAAGGCGGCCCAGACCGGCACCAATGTGATGGAACCATCCATTGCTGCCGCCCGCGCCGGCGTAACCACCGGCGAATGGGCCGAGGAAATGCGCCGTGTCTTTGGCACATATCGCGGGCCAACCGGCGTATCGGCATCCGTTTCCAACAAGACCGAAGGGCTGGAAGATATCCGCAATGCGGTGGACGCGGTCAGTGACCGGCTGGGTGCCCGACTGACATTTCTGGTCGCCAAACCGGGATTGGACGGCCATTCAAACGGCGCAGAACAGATTGCCTTTCGGGCCCGTGATTGCGGCATGGATATTTCCTATGACGGTATCCGCCTGACCCCAGAAGAGATTGTAAGCGCCGCGAAAAAGAAAAAAGCACATGTGATTGGCCTTTCCATTCTGTCGGGCAGTCATCTGCCATTGGTTCACGATATAATGGAACAATTGGAATTGGCCGGTCTGGGGCATGTTCCGGTGATCGTCGGTGGAATAATCCCCGATGAAGATGCCGAAATCCTGCTTAATATGGGGGTTTCAAAAATTTATACGCCCAAGGATTTCGAACTGAATACAATCATGAAAGACGTTGTTTCACTGGTCGATTCACACGTAATTTCAGTCAGATAGAATTCATACATTCAAATTGTTGAAATAATTTTAGTTAAACTTATGATTGTTGCTGAAACGCGTCGCCAGCTTTGTTAGTGTACACAGGATTGCCCCACTCGCAATTGTAATACTCAAGGAGAAACTGATGGCATTTAATCTCAAAGCCATGACACGAAAAGAACTTACCAAGCTTAAAAAGGACGTGGACAAGGCGCTGAAAACCGCCGCAGACCGCGAACGCCGCGATGCCCTGAAAGCGGCGGAAAAGGCAGCGGCTGAATTTGGCTATTCACTGGGCGAACTGTCCGGCATGCCAAAACCCAAGGCGGCCAAAAAAGCCCCAAAGGGAAAAGCCAAAGCAAAGGCAAAGGCGAAATACCGCAACCCCGCCAACCCGGAACAGACATGGTCTGGGCGTGGACGCAAACCATTTTGGATCAACGAAGCACTGACAAATGGTGTGGATATTACCGATCTCGAAATCTAGGTTACGAAAAGGCTGAACATGACCATTCACATCGGGGCCCAGCCGGGCGACATTGCTGAAACTGTCCTGCTTCCGGGCGATCCCTATCGCGCAAAGTGGGCGGCTGAAACATTTCTGTCAGACGTCAGGCTGGTCAACGAAGTGCGTGGAATGCTGGGGTTTACCGGCACATGGAACGGCCATCCCGTCACCATTCAGGGCAGCGGTATGGGGATGCCATCACTGTCCATTTACGTGAATGAGTTGATCAAGGATTACGATGCGAAAACACTTATTCGCATCGGATCCTGTGGCGGAATGCAAGACAGTGTTGCGGTACGTGATGTCATTTTGGCGATGAGCGCCAGCACCATCACCAGCCCATCACACGGAATATTTCGCGAATTGAACTTTGCGCCCTGTGCCGACTGGTCGCTTTTGCGTGCCGCGGTGCAGGCCGCCGAGGCAAAAGGCACACGCACCCATGTGGGTGGGATTTATTCGTCAGATGTTTTTTATGACGAACGCCCCGATCTGAACGAACAAATGGTGCGCCACGGCATTCTGGGCGTCGAAATGGAAGCGGCCGAACTTTATATTCTGGCCGCACGTTATGGGCGCCGGGCTTTGGCCGTGCTGACCGTATCGGACCACCTGATAACCGGCGAGGCCCTGCCATCCGACCAGCGCGAAACCAGCTTTGGTGACATGGTTGAAATTGCGCTGAACGCCGCATTTACCTGATTATTCCGGGCCCTTAGCGCCCATGACTGCCGTCATATTGATTTGGCGCGGGGCTTTGCCAGCCCTTCAGCGCATCAATGGGCGGGGCAAACACCTCGACAAGCAATGGAAAGCAGGCGGCTGAATCGCTGGAGTGTTCGGATGAACAATCCCCACCGGGGCAGGCGCTTAGCGCGCCCAAAATGTCAATTTCAGCGAAAAATTCAAGGTAATCACCGGGGCGGACCGGGCTGGCCTTCATAAAATACTGGCCCGTGTCGCGGGTGAAACCGGTACACATAAAGACGTTCAGCACATCGTGGATCAACGGTTCTGCCTGCGTCAGCGGCACGCCCATATGATCGGCCAGCGCACGGGTCAGGTTGGAATGGCAACAATGGTGATACTGACGACTGTCCAGCAGGTTGCCGGTATAAGGATCACAGCGCGTCCCGATCACATCGTGAACCGAGCCACCAAATTCGTCGATCCCATACCAGTCCAACGTATCGGCAATAATCGTGGCCATCGGGCGCAGCGCCGGAAAGCTGCTCCATAATCTCTGGGAAATATTCAGGTGGGTGCCATGCAGGGCGCGGGTTTTGCCGGAATAAAACCGTTCCGACAAATCAGTGGCATTCCACAGGTTCAAATCCCCCACCTGCGGCCCCTCGACCGAAGATATGCGAAAGAAATGGCCCGCCGGCACCGCGAAACACCGTGCCTCGCGCGCCGGGATCAGAACCTCGTGGGTTTTTTCGGCCTGTGCGCGGGCGGACCGGTACAGCGCCATATCCGGCTGTGGCAATGTTTCAGGCGGATAGCAAATCACCGGGGCAATGGCCCGACGGGCATCCGCATCCTGGGGTTTATCAGGCATGTTTTTCACCTTTTTTACACGAGAGGCGGGGCCTGCTTGCGCAAACAATCCTTTGGTTCATCCAGCCCCGGTTGCGTGGCCCCGCAATAGGCACAACGCCAGATCGCACCCACCTTGCCCAACCGCCAGCGACAGTTACGGGTCAGGGTGGTGGTACGCCGCTGATACCACAGAAAGCCAAAAACCCCCGCCACCAGCAACAGTGCAAGAAGCGGCATCAGTCGCCTTTTGCCGCCAGGGCCGCCACCTTTACGCCAAAGGCCGCATAAGAACTGGAATGATCCGCCGCAGTGCTGTTATGGGCCGGGTGCGCGGCAGGGTTTGCGCCATAGTCAAAGTCCACACCGGCCCCCTCGATGAACCGGTTCATCATGTTGAACAGCCCGCAAACCTGGATCGCCTCGAACATTTCGCCCTCAGAATTGCCAGCATCCAGTACCGCCTGTGCGTCGGCCTGCACCAGACGGCTGGGCAAAGTGTTAAGCTTGCGCACATAAGCCAGCAGCGCGCGCATCTTGTCAGACACCGGCGCGCTGTCCAGATCATCCAAAAGCGCCTTGACCAGACCCGGTTCAATCCCAAAAAGTTCCGCATAAACCAGATGCGAATCAAAACAGAAACTGCACGCATTCAGCCCCGACACATAGGTGGCGATCAATTCGCGCTCTGCCACGCTTAGCGCGCCTTCGCCCCGCAAGACGTCATCGGTGAACTGCATCAGCGGTTCGACACCTTTGGGAAACCGTGAAAACAGGTCGGCCAGATGGGCCTTGGCGGGCAGGCTGGGAAAGTGCGGCAAGGCGGGTTCCTTTTGTTGGGGTCAGTGCACCCTGTCGGCAATCATCTTTTTGATTTCGACAATTGCCTTGGCCGGGTTCAACCCCTTGGGGCAGGTCTTGGCGCAGTTCATGATCGTGTGGCACCGATAAAGCTTGAACGGGTCTTCCAGCCCATCCAGCCGCTCGCCGGTTGCCTCGTCGCGTGAATCGATGATCCAGCGATAGGCATGCAGCAACGCCGCCGGGCCAAGATAACGATCGGAATTCCACCAGTAGGACGGGCACGATGTCGAACAGGATGCGCACATGACACATTCATAAAGACCGTCCAGCTTTTTGCGGTCCTCGATCGACTGTTTCCATTCCTTGGCCGGGCGATTTGTCTTGGTTTCAAGCCACGGCATGATGCTGGCGTGCTGGGCATAGAAATGATTAAGGTCGGGGACCAGATCCTTGACCACCGCCATATGTGGCAGCGGATAGATTTTCACATCGCCCTTGATTTCGTCCATGCCATAGATACAGGCCAGCGTATTGATCCCGCCGATGTTCATCGCACAGGATCCGCAAATCCCTTCGCGGCAGGACCGCCGGAATGTCAGGGTCGGGTCGGTTTCGGATTTGATCTTGATCAGTGCGTCCAAAATCATTGGCCCGCAATTATCCATATCCACGAAATACGTATCCACCGACGGGTTTTTTCCGTCGTCCGGATTCCAGCGGTAAATCTGGAACTTGCGCAGATTGGTGGCACCTTCCGGCTTTGGCCAGGTTTTGCCAGTGGTGATACGGCTGTTTTTCGGCAGGGTCAGTTGGACCATTTTTTCACCTCGTTAGGCCAAGGGATGTGGCAATGATAAGGATACTGGCCGGATTGGCCAGCGTTTCTGGGTGGCAAGGCAGGATTGGCCATCATAGCGCATCCCACCGTGTAAACAGGGCGTCGAAAAGGCGCGGCTGCGGGCCGCCTTTTCCGTCACCGGTAATACGCAGCATATCGCGCAACTCAAGCCCGGCCTTGGCAAGTTCGTCAATCGTGTGGCTGGGCGGGGCAACGCCATCGAACCGCTTGGTGACAGACAGTTCGACAATCACGAATTCGGCACGGCGCAATGTTTCGCCCGCCCCCTGAAGCACCTCGAGTTCGTACCCTTCGGTGTCAATTTTCAGCCCCACGCGACCGGGGTAATCCGCCATGATCTGATCAAGCGGCACAATCGGTACGCTGCGCGTCTCGTATTCGACGATATTGCGCCCCATCGGTCCGGTCACTTTGCGAAATCCCGCCATCGCGGCGTTCCTGCCCTTTTTCATGATCGGAATGTGCAGGTCCAGCTGGCCCGTTTCAGCACCAACCGCAACCGCGTGAAAGTCGTAATCCTGTGGGGCCTGCCGCGCGACCATTTCGGCCTCGGATTCGGCACGCGGGTCAATCAGGACGAATTTTGTCGTATCAAAGGCCCGGTACAACTGGGGCGTGCCGGAATGCACGCCAACATCCACCACCACATCAGGTGTGAACCCAAAGGACTGCAAATACTGGTGCCTGTCCTTGTTCGGAACGGCCACCTGCGCGCGCTGTTGCAGAATGCGTTTGATGTTGATTTTCGCGGCCGCGCTCATACGGTTTGCGCCCCCGATGCAAAAAGTGGCTGGTTCACGCGCACCAGTTCAGAAACTTTCCTGCGCGCGCTTTTCTCAAGTTTCAGGGTGTTTACCAGCCGCTGAAACTCCAGCGCACCGGCGTTCAGGCTGGGGTTGCTGTGCCGGTCCATCGCGGTAAGCGTGGCAATCACGTCATCATCCAGACCGGCGTGGCGCAATATTTGCAGGCCCGGCCTGTGTGGGTCTGTTTCGTCCTCGATCCGGAAAAACCGGGCGCGCGGGGCACCGACCAGCGCCTGCATCCGGTGCGCCAGATCATCCCATGTTCCGCAATTCTGTGTGTCGGCATCAAACACCGAACGCGAATGCGGATAGTGATCCGTTTTCACCGCCTGATTATAGACGCTGTTCTTCCAGGATGGCATCTGGCGGGTACAAAACACATAATCGGGCACAAAAGGCGCGAAATATGTGTTCAGAAGGTCAATGATTTCCTCAAGCCGGGGATAAAGCGTCGTCACACCGCCCTTACCCAGCATCGCGCCCGGCAGGTTTTCGTGACTGATCAGCACCGGCGTGACACCGCCCACCAATTGGTCGCGCACCCCGGTGATCAGGTTGATCAGGTTCTGTTTGCGCTTTGGTGACGGATCAAGGCTGAACTGCATGGCGGCCCGCCCCATCGCCCGTGTCTGGCTGCCTTTGACCGGGGTCAGGACATCCAGAAACGGCTGCAACAGGCGCTGATTGCGCCGGATGAAATGGTGCAGCGACGTCGACGCCGTTTTCTGAACACCGCAATGGATGGTCAGGCGCCGTGCCACAGTTTTATCCCGATCCGTTGTCACAACCCGACAGCCTAAAACGTGCGGGCCTTGGGGGCGATCTTTTTCAGGCTGATTCCACCCTCGGCCTCGGTTGTCAGGGTCTTGGTCACAACCGGGCGATAGCTAAGATCGACCTTGTTGCCATCAACCCGCGCTATGGTGTGGACACGCCATTTCTTGTCATCGCGTTTCGGGAAATCCTCGTGTGCGTGCGCGCCACGGCTTTCTTCGCGCGCAGCAGCACCGGTGATGGTGGCCAGCGCACTTGGCATCAGGTTGGTCAGTTCCAGCGTTTCCATCAGATCGCTGTTCCACACCAGCGACCGGTCGGTAACATGCAGATCATTCATTTTGGTGGCAATTACATCCATCTTTTCCACGCCCTCGGCCATGGTCTTGGCGGTGCGGAATACGGCCGCATCTGCCTGCATGGTTTTCTGCATTTCCAGACGTAATTCAGCCGTCGGCACGCCGCCCTTGGCATTGCGCAACCCGTCAAACCGGTCAAACGCCGCATCCACACTGGCCTGATTCAGCATCGCGGCCGGCGCATCGCCATCCACCACCTTGCCGGCACGAATGGCCGCCGCGCGACCAAACACCACCAGATCGATAAGTGAATTGGACCCAAGCCGGTTGGCACCATGCACCGAGGCACAGCCTGCCTCGCCCACGGCCATAAGGCCGGGCACCACGGCGGTGGGGTCTTCCTTGGTCGGGTTCAGGGCCTCGCCCCAGTAATTGGTCGGAATGCCGCCCATGTTGTAATGCACGGTTGGCAGAACCGGGATCGGTTCCTTGGTCACATCCACCCCGGCAAAAATCTTGGCGCTTTCGGAAATTCCCGGCAGTCGTTCGGCCAGTGCTTCGGGTGGCAGGTGGGACAGGTTAAGGTGGATATGGTCGCCATCCGCGCCCACGCCCCGGCCTTCGCGGATTTCCATGGTCATGGAACGCGACACGTAATCGCGCGGGGCCAGGTCCTTGTACTGGGGCGCATAACGCTCCATGAACCGTTCGCCTTCAGAGTTGGTCAGATAACCACCCTCGCCGCGCGCACCTTCGGTGATCAGGCAGCCGGCACCGTAAATGCCGGTCGGGTGGAACTGAATAAACTCCATGTCCTGCAAAGGCAGGCCGGCACGGGCAACCATGCCACCACCATCGCCGGTACAGGTATGTGCCGATGTGGCGCTGAAAAAGGCCCGGCCATAGCCGCCGGTGGCCAGAACCACCATCTTGGCGTTGAACACATGCATGGTGCCATCGTCCAGCTTCCAGCAGACAACACCCTGACATACGCCATCGTCAGACATGATCAGGTCGATGGCAAAATATTCGATATAGAACTCGGCGTTATGCTTAAGGCTTTGACCATACAGCGTATGCAAAATGGCGTGGCCGGTCCGGTCGGCGGCGGCGCAGGTGCGCTGTACCGCCGGGCCTTCGCCGAATTCGGTGGTGTGGCCACCAAACGGGCGCTGATAAATCTTGCCCTCTTCCGTGCGCGAAAACGGAACACCGTAATGTTCCAGTTCATAAACCGCCTTGGGGGCCTCGCGCGCCAGATATTCCATCGCGTCGGTATCGCCCAGCCAATCACTGCCCTTGACCGTGTCATACATATGCCACTGCCAGTGATCGGGGCCCATGTTCGACAGGGACGCGGCAATGCCACCCTGTGCGGCAACCGTGTGCGAGCGGGTCGGGAACACCTTGGTCACGCACGCGGTGCGCAACCCCTGTTCGGCCATACCCAGCGTGGCCCGCAGGCCTGCGCCACCGGCACCAACCACTACCACGTCATATTCATGTGTCTCGTATTCGTAAGCAGCCATAATGTCAGTTCCTCAAAGCGCGATTTTCGCCAGGGCAAACAGCCCGGTCGCGGTCAGCCCATAGCTTAGCGTGGTGATGATCATAATCAGCGCCTTGCGGGTTGATTTCTTGGTATAATCCTCAAGCACCGTCTGCATTCCCTTGCGAAAATGCTGCATCCCCACGACCAGCACCAAAGCAGTCACAATCGCCGGAATGGGGCGGCTGAACACCGCCAGCGCATTGGCATGATCGCCACCCAGCGCCGCGCCAAAGACGAACAGGAATGTCGGAATAATCAAAGCCAGACCAAAGGCACTGATCTGCATGTACCAGTGGTGCCCGACCCCGGAATGTGCGGCACCGCGCCCTTCGGCACGTTTGCGCTCTGTCAGATATCGCATGGCTCGCTCCTTTTTATCCGATAACAATCAACGTCAACACGGTCAGCGCAACTGATCCGACGATCACCGCCCAACCCAGTTTTTCGGCCGTTCCAACCTCAAGCCCCTTGCCGGCATCGAAATACAGATGCCGCAAGCCGCCCAGATAATGATACCAAACCGCCCATAGCGACAGCGCCATCACCAGATCACCAAGCATCGAGGTGATCACCCCATTGGCCAGCGCATAGGCCTCGGGGGACGTCGCAGCGGCCATCAGCCACCACACAATCGCAAACGCGGCCAGCAAAAGGGAAATCCCCGTGAGGCGGTTCAGGATAGACGAAATCGAGGTCAACTGCGGTCGATAGATCGTCAGATGAGGCGAAAGCGGGCGTTCGCCCGGATTGACATCGGCCATGGTGGCTCCTTCCTAGTTTCTAAGCCTGTTTTTAGCGGTTTTTCAGCGCCTGTCACGCAGTGTAGAAAGAAAATCCGCGGTATTTTGGCGCGGCAGGCAAGATTGTTGCAGATATGTGATCACAGTTTTGTTTTGCGTGATCACAAAATTCCCGTTTTCAGGAATGCCGCCCCCCTACCCGCTCGGGGGGTGGCATCTTTCAAACCACGCAGGATATTCAGAGCAGCCTTTCTTGTGGCACCTACTGCGGCATCAGGGCCCAGTAATCCAGGTCCAGCAGAACCTCGGGCCGGTATTTGCCATCCTCACCCTTCAGGCAGAACGGCGCGCCGCCACTGGTGGCCACCAACCGCAACCGGATTGCCCCAACACCCGGCGCGGGTGTGTCCGCCTTGTCCAGAACTTCGGACCATGCCCGTATCGTTGTGCCCGACCGGCAGGGGTTGGCATGTGCGCCCCCGTTCAGGCCGACAATCATCTGCGCATTGGCCAGACCGTTGAACGACAGCGCACGGGCCATCGAAATCACGTGCCCGCCATAGATCAGGCGGGTTCCATCCCTGCTTGTCGAGGTATCAAAATGCACTTTGGCCGTGTTTTGCCACAGGCGCGTGGCCAGCATATGCTCGGCCTCTTCGATGGTCACACCATCCACGTGATCAATCTGTTCACCGATGGCATAATCATCCCAGCGGTGTGGTTCCCCGGCCAGATCAAAATCATAGTTGGAAAAATTCAGTCCCTCGGGAATGACCAGCCTGTCGGCACTGATCGCCCTGTCCAGATCGGGCAAAACGGTTTCGGGTGCGGGCGCACCGGGGTCGCGTTTGCGCACCATGACCCAACGGACGTATTCAATCACCACCTCGTCACGCTGGTTAAGCCCGCGCGTACGCACCCAGACAACGCCGGTCTTACCGTTCGAGTTCTGTTTCACCCCGATCACCTGCGACACCGACCGCAACGTATCGCCCACATATACCGGCCGCAGCCAGCGCCCCTCGGCATAGCCAAGGTTGGCCACTGCATTCAGCGATATATCCGGCACGGTTTTGCCAAACACCACGTGGAATGCCGCCAGATCATCCAAGGGGGCCGATACCAACCCACAGGATCGCGCGAATTCGTCCGAAGAATAAAGCGCATGACGCGCCGGATACAGCGCATGATACAGTGCGCGTTCCCCCCCTGACACGGTGCGCGGCACCGCATGGCGGATTTCCTGGCCCACCGTATAGTCCTCAAAAAACCGACCCGGGTTGGTTTTGGCCATTTACTGCTCTCCCAGTTTGGTATCGGCGCAATACGTGCCGTCCGCCTCTTTTATAACCGCCTGACCACAGCGCATCACACCGCTGGCCTGACAAAAGGTTTGGGTAGGGGTGCCATAAAGCTCCCATCCCTTGTTCAGCGCATCCGTCACCTTGTGGCAAAATGCGGATGTGTCCTCGGAACTAAGAAAGCGGTATAATTTCATGCCATCACCCCGGAAATACCGAATACCCAAGCCAATAGTGCAGCCCGGCAATCAGCGCGAACAGGACGGCGGAAATAATCGCCAGCCTGATGTCGCCAACCAAAGTGCCCGGCGCGGGGCGCACCCAATCCGGGTCGACCCGGTTCAGCACCACAACCTCGGCCACGGCCCAAAGGAACATACCGCCAAACAGCACGATCGACGCCAGATCACCGTTCACCAGAAGGTGGGCGGCGGTCCAAACACAGATACCGGCCAGCATCGGGTGGCGCACCATACTGCGCAGGCGGCTTTTGCTGCTGCCCAACCCCATCAGAACCACCGCAATCACCATAAGAAGGTCAGTCGCATGAACACCCCATGCTGGCGGGGACCATACGTAAATCTCGCCTGCGCCGCGATATCCGACGACCATCAGGACGATGCTGGCAACAATAATCAGGGCGATCAGTCCCTTGCCCTTTTCGCCAAGACGCGCCCGCGCCTCGGGCATGGCCCGCTTAAAGAAATGTGCTGCGATCCACAGGATCAGACCAAGGATAAGAAGGGGCATCAGGTTACTCCGCTGTCAGGTTGGCGATTGCTTCTGACATTGCCAGTATCTCGCGGGCAGTTGCAACATGCAGGTTCTCGACGATCCCGCCATCCACCACCGCAACCCCCTGCCCCAGGCGCGCAACCTCGTCAAAGGCGGCGATCTGGCGGCGGGCCAGGTCAACTTCGGCCTCGGACGGGGCAAAGGCCGCATTCGCCGTGTCCACCTGCGCCGGATGGATCAGCGTTTTGCCGTCAAAGCCCATGTCACGCCCCTGTGCGCATTCGACGGCCAGACCGGCCTGATCCTTGAAGGCATTGTAAACACCATCGACAATCACCAGCCCTTCGGCCTTGGCCGCCAGCAGGCACAGCCCCAGTGAGGTCAGCAATGGCTGGCGATCTGCCCGGAACCGTGTTTGCAATTCCTTGGCCAGATCGTTGGTCCCCATGACAAACCCCTTTACCCTGGGGTGGGCGGCGATTGCTGCCGCGTTCAGCATCCCGCGTGGGGTTTCCATCATCGCCCATATGTCCAGATCGCCGGTGATCCCGGCCAAATCATCCACATCTCCGGGGCTGCCCACCTTGGGCAAAAGGACGGCATCAACCCCCATGTCCCGCACGGCCCTGGCATCATCCCGGCCCCATTCCGTATCCAGCCCGTTGATCCGCACGATCCTGAAACGCCGCCCAAAGCCCCCCTTGGCCAGTGTATCCGCCAACAGCCCCCGTGCGTTTTCCTTTTCTTCGGCCGTTACCGCATCTTCCAGATCAAAGATGATCGCATCCACCGGCAAGGTCCGTGCCTTGTCTAGCGCCCGGACTTTTGAACCGGGAATGTAAAGAACGGAACGATAGGGGTGTGTACGGGGGGCCATAGGGATCTCCAAAAAATCACAGAGTCATAATGTTGCGCAGGAAAGGGCATTTTTTGCCGGAAAGTTCAAGGGCGAAAGCGCCGCGGCGCAGCATTGTTAGCCGTGGCTGGCGCTGGGGTAGTCCCATTATTGGGGCGCACAGGATTTGTGAACGGTGCGTTAACCCTTTCTCAGTATTCATCAGACACATTTCGGGCATCAGATCCGATCAACACAGGCAACGGATCGACACCTTGAGTTCACTGGGTGAGTTCACTGGTTGAGTTCACTGGGTGGTTCGTCCGGCACACCGGGAAACCGGCGGGCCTGACCGGGCGGGGCAGCCACGGGAAAAAGGGTAAAACCCATGATGAATACCATGTTCAAAATGACCATGATACTGGGCGTGATGGTGCTGGCCGCAAGCCATGTCGCGGCCGAAGGCACCCGCAACTGCGCCCCACGCCAGATGGTGCTGGAGCAATTGGCAGACAAATACGGCGAAACCCGGCAAAGCATCGGGCTGGGAACCAACAATGCCGTGGTCGAGATATTCGCCTCGCCCGAAACGGGGACCTGGACGATTACCGTTACAACGCCCGATGGCCAGACGTGCCTTGTGGCATCAGGCCAGTCGTTCGAGGCACTGGCCGAGGCATTGCCAGCACAAGGCAACGACGCCTGAGGCCACCGCAAACAAGCAGACAGACAGACCAGCCGCGCCAGGAATCTGGTGCGGCTGGTTTGGTTTTCGGCATCAGAATCGTGGTAAATATCCGGACGCGCACCCAACGTGCCCTTGCAAACGGGCCTGTGGGAACAACCGCAAAGAAAAACGCGCCATTCCGGCGCAGACGCCATAAATCAAAATATTCATTACTTTTCAAAGACTTTAAGGCATGGTGCGTTTGGCACGCACGATCCACGTGTGGCTGTGCCGCAGTGCAGAACACTTGCGCGGCGCCACATTTGGCACTAGGCAACCCGCAAATTCACCGGACCGGAGACATATCCAATGGCTAGACCCAAAATTGCACTGATCGGCGCAGGACAGATCGGCGGCACACTCGCCCATCTCGCTGCTATCAAAGAGCTGGGCGACGTTGTCCTTTTCGACATCGCCGAGGGAATCCCCGAGGGCAAGGCGCTCGACATTGCCGAGGCAGGCCCCTCGGAAGGGTTTGACGCCACCATGTCCGGCACCCAGTCCTATGCCGACATTGCCGGCGCGGATGTGTGCATCGTGACAGCCGGTGTCGCCCGCAAACCAGGGATGAGCCGCGATGACCTGCTGGGTATCAACCTCAAGGTCATGAAATCGGTTGGCGAAGGCATCCGCGATCACGCCCCCAACGCATTCGTTATCTGCATCACCAACCCGCTGGACGCGATGGTCTGGGCATTGCGCGAATTTTCCGGCCTGCCGCATGAAAAGGTCTGTGGCATGGCTGGCATCCTGGACAGCGCCCGGTTCCGCCACTTCCTGTCGGTTGAATTCGGCGTATCGATGAAGGACGTCACCGCCTTTGTTCTGGGCGGGCATGGCGACACCATGGTGCCGCTGTCACGTTATTCCACCGTCGCCGGTATCCCGCTGCCTGATCTGGTTGCAATGGGCTGGACCACGCAGGAAAAGCTGGACGGCATCATTCAGCGTACCCGCGATGGCGGAGCTGAAATCGTTGGTCTTCTGAAAACCGGCTCGGCGTTCTATGCGCCAGCGACCTCTGCCATCGAAATGGCCGAGGCATATCTGAAGGACCAGAAACGCGTTCTTCCCTGTGCGGCCTATGTGGATGGCGCGCTGGGGCTTAAGGGCATGTATGTCGGCGTTCCTACTGTGATTGGCGCGGGTGGCATTGAAAAAGTCATCGACATCAAAATGACCAAGGACGAACAGGTGATGTTCGACAGTTCGGTTGCTGCGGTTCAGGGTCTGGTGGATGCCTGCAAGGCAATCGACGGCTCACTTTCCTGATCACCGGCCCGATTACCGGCCCGATTACCGGTTGAATGAAATCCGAAAAGGCCCGCACCATTGCGGGCCTTTTTTGTGACCCCGGTTTTTGTGACCCCGGTCCGCTATGATCCGGGGAAATGCATAAAAATGATGGCAATCACGGCCTGCCAGTTGGTTTCCCCAAAGCCGTAAACCGTCCGGAAACCCGGATAGTCCAGTATTCCCACCAAATGATTCTTTTTGCGGTCCGGCTTTGACCATTGGTCAGGCCTATGGATAAGTTTTGTGATCACACGTTAAAATAGTGTGATCACAAATGTCGCTTTTTTCGCATAAACACTGAACTGTGTAGAATAAACATTTAACTTAATGGCCTAAGGGTCGGTATACCCACCGGCAATCGTATCTTAACGGGACAGCTTTTCATGAACATCCACGAATATCAGGCCAAGGCGCTTTTGCGCAGCTATGGCGCACCCGTTTCAGACGGTCGCGTTGTTCTCAGGGCAGAAGACGCCAAAACCGCAGCAGGCGAAATGGACGGCCCCCTTTGGGTGGTCAAGGCGCAGATCCACGCAGGTGGACGCGGCAAAGGCAGCTTTAAAGAAGCAGACGCCGGCGAAAAGGGCGGTGTGCGCCTGACCAAATCGGTCGAAGAGGCCGCAGATGAGGCCAAGAAAATGCTGGGCCGCACATTGGTCACGCACCAGACCGGCCCGGCCGGCAAACAGGTCAACCGCATCTATATCGAAGACGGTGCCGGGATCGAGACCGAAATGTACCTGGCCCTGCTGGTGGATCGCCAGACCAGCCGCATCAGTTTTGTCTGCTCGACCGAGGGCGGCATGGACATCGAAGAAGTGGCCGCCAGCACCCCCGAAAAAATCCTGTCATTTAGCGTTGATCCCGCGACCGGCTATCAGCCGTTCCATGGACGGCGCGTCGCCTTTGCGCTGGGCCTTTCCGGCAAGCAGGTCAAACAATGCGTCGCGCTGATGGGGCTGCTGTACAAGGCATTCCTGGAAAAAGACATGGAGATGCTTGAGATCAACCCGCTGATCGTCACCGACACTGGCGACCTCAAGGTGCTGGATGCCAAGATCGCCTTTGACGACAACGCCATGTACCGCCACGCCGATATTTCCGAGCTGCGCGACGAGACAGAAGAAGACCCGAAAGAACTTGAGGCGGCCAAATACGACCTGAACTATATCACGCTTGACGGTGAAATTGGCTGTATGGTCAACGGTGCTGGCCTTGCGATGGCAACGATGGACATCATCAAGCTGTATGGCTCTGAACCGGCCAACTTTCTGGATGTGGGCGGCGGCGCGACCAAGGAAAAGGTCACCGAGGCGTTCAAGATCATCACCTCGGACCCCAAGGTCAAAGGCATCCTGGTCAACATCTTTGGCGGCATCATGCGCTGCGATGTGATCGCCGAGGGCGTCGTCGCCGCGGTAAAAGAGGTGGGCCTGAAGGTGCCACTGGTGGTGCGCCTTGAGGGCACAAACGTGGACGAAGGCAAAGCCATCATCAACAACTCGGACGTGGACGTGATTGCCGCTGATGACCTTAAGGATGGTGCGCAAAAGATCGTCAACGCCGTAAAAGGTTAATCGTAGGGTGGGTGCCAACCCACCTTTCCCTATGAACAGAATTTAAGGAGAACGCCGAAATGGCAGTCCTCATCAATGAGAATACCAAAGTCATCTGTCAGGGCCTGACCGGCTCGCAGGGGACATTCCACACTGAACAGGCCATCGCCTATGGCACGAAAATGGTCGGCGGCGTGACCCCCGGCAAGGGTGGCATGACCCATCTGGACCTGCCGGTCTTTAATTCGGTCCACGAGGCAATGGCGAAAACCCAGGCCAATGCCACGGTGATCTATGTGCCACCCCCCTTTGCCGCCGACAGTATTCTTGAGGCAATCGATGCCAGGATCGAACTGATCTGCTGCATCACCGAAGGCATCCCGGTGCTGGACATGATGCGGGTGAAACGCGCGCTGGACGGGTCCGCGTCACGCCTGATCGGCCCCAACTGCCCCGGTATCATCACCCCCGGTGCCTGCAAGATCGGCATCATGCCCGGCCATATCCACAAGGCAGGATCATGCGGCGTGCTGTCACGATCAGGCACACTGACCTATGAGGCGGTGAAACAAACCACCGACAACGGTCTGGGCCAGTCAACTGCCGTGGGCATTGGCGGTGATCCGATCAAGGGCACCGAACATATCGACGTGCTGGAAATGTTCCTGGCCGACGATCAGACCCAAAGCATCATCATGATCGGTGAAATCGGTGGCTCTGCCGAAGAAGAAGCGGCGCAGTTTCTGGCCGATGAAAAGAAAAAGGGCCGCTGGAAGCCGGTCGCAGGTTTCATCGCCGGGCGCACGGCCCCTCCGGGTCGGCGTATGGGCCACGCGGGCGCGATTGTTGCCGGTGGCAAGGGCGGTGCCGAGGACAAGATCGAGGCCATGCGCAGCGCCGGCATCATCGTCGCCGAAAGCCCCGCAGGGCTGGGCGATGCGGTGCTTGAGGCGATTGGCTGACACCTCTGTCATTTTCGGCACAGGCGGGGTGGGCAACGATCCACCCTGCCTGAAAACGGCCCCACTCCAACAAAGGTGACAACATGACCGACCAGTCCCCCAACGACCAGTTTCACGCGTCTTCCTTCATGCAGGGGCACAACGCCGAATATCTGGAACAGCTTTACGCCCAGTATGCCAACAACCCCGGTGCGGTTGATGCGGCCTGGGCCGAATTTTTCAAGCAGTTAGGGGATGCAGGACCGGACATAAAGGCCGAGGCCGCCGGCCCATCCTGGGCCCGCGCCGACTGGCCACCCGTGCCGCATGACGATCTGACCGCCGCCCTGACCGGCGAATGGCCCGCCGCCCCGGCCGAGGAAACCGCCGCCGCAGGCAAAAAGATTGCTGCCAAGGCCGCCGAAACTGGTGTCGAGGTATCCCAGGAAGAGATCAAGCGCGCGGTTCTGGATTCAATTCGTGCGTTGATGATCATCCGCGCCTATCGCATCCGGGGCCATCTTGTGGCCGACCTTGATCCGCTGGGCATGCGCGGGACAAACCTGCACCCGGAACTGGAACCAAAGACCTATGGGTTCACCGATACAGACCTGGACCGGCCAATTTTTATCGACAACGTGCTGGGGCTTCAGGTGGCCTCGATGCGCCAGATCATCGAGATCGTCAAACGCACCTATTGCGGCACTTTCGCGCTGCAATACATGCATATTTCCAACCCGGAAGAGGCCGGTTGGCTAAAGGAACGGATCGAAGGGTTCGGCAAGGAAATCCAGTTCACCCGCGAAGGGCGCAAGGCGATCCTGAACAAGATGGTCGAGGCCGAAGGGTTCGAAAAGTTCCTGCACGTAAAGTACATGGGCACCAAGCGGTTTGGCCTTGATGGGGGCGAATCGCTGATCCCGGCAATGGAACAGATCATCAAGCGTGGCGGTGCCCTTGGGGTGCGTGACATCGTGATCGGCATGCCACACCGGGGCCGCCTGTCGGTTCTGGCCAACGTGATGCAGAAACCCTATCGCGCGATATTCAACGAATTCCAGGGCGGCAGTTACAAACCCGAGGACGTGGATGGGTCGGGCGATGTGAAATACCATCTGGGGGCGTCGTCGGACCGGGACTTTGATGGCAACAACGTGCATCTGTCCCTTACCGCCAACCCATCGCACCTTGAGGCGGTGAACCCGGTGGTTCTGGGCAAGGCACGCGCCAAGCAGGACCAGTTGAAGGATATGGACCGCACCACAGTTCTGCCAATCCTGCTGCACGGCGACGCGGCATTTGCCGGACAGGGCGTTGTGGCCGAATGTTTCGGTCTGTCGGGCCTGCGCGGGCACAAGACCGGCGGCACCATGCACGTCGTGGTGAACAACCAGATCGGTTTCACCACCGCGCCGCATTTTTCACGATCCTCGCCTTATCCCACCGATATCGCCATGATGGTCGAGGCCCCGATTTTTCACGTCAACGGTGACGACCCCGAGGCCGTGGTACATGCCGCCAAGGTGGCGACCGAATTCCGCCAGAAGTTCCACAAAGACGTGGTGATCGACATATTCTGCTACCGCCGGTTTGGCCATAACGAGGGCGACGAGCCCATGTTCACCAACCCGATCATGTACAAAAAGATCAAAACCCACAAAACCACGCTCAGCCTTTATACCGAACGTCTGATCCGGGATGGTCTGATCCCCGAGGGCGAAATCGAAGACATGAAGGCCGCATTTCAGGCCCACCTGAACGAAGAATTCGAGGCCGGGCGCAACTATAAACCCAACAAGGCCGACTGGCTGGATGGGCGCTGGTCGCATATGAACCGCAAAAAAGAGGAATACGCACGCGGCGACACCGCCATCAAACCCGAAACCTTTACCGAGGTGGGCGCCGCACTGTCGCAGGTGCCAGACGGGTTTCCGATGCACCGCACGGTGGGGCGACTGCTCGAGGCCAAGCACAAGATGTTCGAGGATGGCGCCGGTTTCGACTGGGCCACCGGCGAGGCACTGGCGTTTGGCTCACTGCTTAGCGAAGGATACCCGATCCGCCTGTCCGGTCAGGATGCCACCCGCGGCACGTTCAGCCAGCGCCATTCGGGCATCATCAACCAGGACACCGAAGAACGCTATTTCCCGCTTAACAATATCCGCGCGGGTCAGGCGCAATATGACGTGATCGATTCGATGCTGTCAGAATACGCGGTGCTGGGGTTTGAATACGGCTATACCCTGGCCGAACCCAACGCGCTGGTTCTGTGGGAGGCACAGTTTGGCGATTTCGCCAATGGCGCGCAGATCATGTTCGACCAGTTCATCAGTTCCGGCGAAAGCAAGTGGCTGCGCATGTCGGGCCTTGTCGTGCTTTTGCCGCATGGATTTGAGGGCCAGGGGCCTGAACATTCGTCGGCCCGCCTTGAACGGTTCCTGCAAATGTGCGGTCACGACAACTGGATTATCGCCAACTGCACCACACCGGCCAACTATTTCCACATCCTACGCCGCCAGATGCACCGTTCGTTCCGCAAGCCGCTGATCCTGATGACCCCCAAATCGCTGTTGCGTCACAAACTGGCCGTCAGCGCAGCCGATGATTTCACCACCGGTTCCAGCTTTCACCGGGTTCTTTGGGATGACGCGCAAAAGGGTTGCTCGGACACAGAACTGCTCAGCGACGATAAAATCAAACGGGTGGTTATGTGCTCGGGCAAGGTCTATTTCGACCTGCTTGAGGAACGCGACAACCGTGGCATCAATGACGTTTACCTGATGCGGGTTGAACAGTTTTACCCGTTCCCGGCCATTTCGATGGTCAAGGAACTGGGACGTTTCAAGGGGGCCGAAATCGTCTGGTGCCAGGAAGAACCCAAAAACCAGGGGGCCTGGAACTTTATCGAACCCAATATTGAATGGGTGTTGGGCCGGATCGGCGCAAAACACCCAAGGCCGTCCTATGCCGGTCGTGCCACATCTGCCTCGCCCGCGACGGGTCTGGCCAGCCAACACAAAGTCCAACAAGCGGCGCTGATAAACGACGCGCTGACCATCGAAGGATCGTAATCCATGACAACCGAAATTCGTGTCCCCACACTTGGCGAATCCGTCACCGAAGCCACGGTTGCCACCTGGTTCAAGAAACCCGGCGATACCGTCGCCGTCGATGAAATGCTGTGCGAGTTGGAAACCGACAAGGTCACCGTCGAAGTGCCCAGCCCCGCCAATGGCACAATAGCCGAAATCGTCGCCGCCGAAGGCGAAACCGTCGGCGTGAATGCCCTGCTTGCCACCGTTTCCGAAGGGGCCGGTGCCACGGGCCAGCCCGAAAAGGCCGCACCAGCAACCGCCAAGGCAGCAGGCAGCGTCA
>DAOUPC010000077.1 GCA_030626365.1 Paracoccaceae bacterium | reverse complement strand
CTAACCTGCGTTTTGTCAATCAAGGTGCCGGACCCCAAGTTTTCCAGCCAGACCAAGGATAAACTGGTCAGTTCCGAGGTGCGCCCGGCGGTTGAGGGGCTGGTTAACGAAAAGCTGGCCGAGTGGTTCGAAGAAAATCCGGTGCAAGCCAAGATTATCGTCAGCAAGATCGTTGAGGCCGCCCATGCCCGCGAGGCGGCGCGCAAGGCCCGCGAACTGACCCGACGCAAAACGGCGATGGATGTGAACTTTCTGGCTGGTAAGCTTAAGGATTGTTCGGAAAAAGACCCCTCCAAGACCGAACTTTTTCTGGTCGAGGGTGACAGCGCCGGGGGCTCGGCCCAGACCGGGCGGGACCGGTTGACACAGGCGGTTTTGCCGCTGCGTGGTAAAATCCTGAACGTGGAACGGGCACGGTTCGACCGGATGCTTGGCAGTCAGGAAATCGGCAATCTGGTGATGGCACTGGGGACCGGCATTGGCCGGGATGAATTCAATATCTCAAAGCTACGTTACCACAAGGTCGTCATCATGACGGATGCGGACGTGGACGGGGCGCATATTCGGACCCTGCTGCTGACGTTCTTTTTCCGCCAGATGCCCGAACTGATCGAAGGCGGGTATCTTTATATCGCCCAACCGCCGCTGTACAAAGTGGCACGGGGCCGCTCCGAAGTGTACCTTAAGGATCAGGCGGCACTGGACAATTACCTGATCCATCAGGGGATCGAGGGCGCATCCCTTAAGCTGGCCTCAGGCGAAGAAATTATTGGTCAGGATCTGATCCGTGTGGTCGAAGACGCCCGCCGTCTGCGCCGCGTTCTGGATGCCTTTCCGACCCACTATCCGCGCCATATTCTGGAACAGGCGGCCATTGCCGGGGCCTTTGTGCCCGGTGTGGTGGACGCCGACCTGCAAGGTGCCGCCGACATGGTCGCCGCCCGGCTGGACCAGATTGCCCAGGAATGGGAACGCGGCTGGCAGGGCCGGATCACCCAGGATCATGGTATCCGGCTGGCCCGTATCCTGCGCGGGGTCGAAGAGGTGCGCACACTGGACGGGCCGATGCTGCGCTCGGGCGAGGCCCGCAAAACCGGTAGTTTCACGCAAGGCCTGCAAGAGGTTTACGGCACCGCCGCAACGCTGAACCGCAAGGACCGGTCACAGGCCATCCACGGCCCGCTGGGCCTGTTGGCCGCAATTCTGAGCGAGGGCGAAAAGGGGCTGTCGCTGCAACGCTATAAGGGCTTGGGCGAAATGAACCCCGGTCAGTTGTGGGAAACCACGCTGGACCCGGATGCGCGCACGCTGTTGCAGGTCAAGGTCGACGATATGGTCGAAGCGGATGATCTGTTCACCAAGCTGATGGGCGACGTGGTCGAACCGCGCCGGGAGTTCATTCAGAAAAACGCGCTAAGTGTCGAGAACCTGGATTTCTGATTGGGAAATACGTGGGGTTTTACCCACCTTGCCGGTCGATTTTCAGGGTCCTGACCCTATACAACCCCGATTGTGCGACCTAGCGTTTCACAATGAGCTTATCGCACGAAATCCATGACAGCCGTTATTCCTGGATCCGCCTGATCATTACGCTGGCCATCGCCATGGTGGCCAACGTAAGTATCTGGGCGGTCATTGTAATCATGCCCGCGCTTGAGGCCGAATTTGGCCTTGGACGGGCCACAGCAAGCCTGCCTTTTACGCTGATCATGGTTGGCTTTGCGCTGGGTAATCTGCTGATCGGGCGGATTGTTGACCGGTTTGGGGTGACTGTTGCGCTGATCGGCGCAGCGATGGGAATCGCGGCGGGCTATGGTCTGTCCACACTGGCCCCGACGATGGTGGCACTGTGTGTTGCGCATCTGTTTCTTGGGCTGGCAACGGCGGTGGGATTCGGGCCGCTGATTGCCGATATTTCGCACTGGTTCCTTAAACGGCGCGGGATTGCCGTCGCCCTTGTCGCCAGTGGTAATTATCTGGCCGGGGCAATCTGGCCCAGCCTGCTGTCGGGCATGCTGGCCGAAAGCGGTTGGCGGGCGGTCTATCTGACATTGGCACTGATAACGCTGGTGCTGGTTATTCCTCTGTCGCTGTTGTTGCGCCGCCGGGTGCCGATCGAGGCACATGGCTATGCGGCCGCCGCTTCGGCCCAAAGGGCGCGCAGTGCGGGGTTTTCACCGCGTACCCTGCAAATCATGCTGGGGCTGGCCGGGGTCAGTTGTTGTGTGGCGATGTCGATGCCTCAGGTGCATATCGTTTCCTATTGCGTGGGGCTTGGATACGGGCCGGCCGTCGGGGCCGAGATGCTGTCGCTGATGTTGCTGGGTGGGGTGGTCAGCCGGGTGATTTCCGGGCTGGTGGCCGACAAGCTGGGTGGGGTGATTACCGTGCTGGCCGGGTCGATCCTGCAATGTATCGCGCTGATCATGTTCCTGCCCTATGACGGGATGGCATCACTTTATGTCATCAGTGCGCTGTTTGGTCTGGCGCAGGGGGGTATCGTGCCGGGCTATGCGCTGGTGGTGCGCGAATACATGGCCCCGCAAGAGGCCGGCGCACGGGTTGGTTTCGTGCTGATGATGACCATTCTGGGCATGGCACTGGGTGGGTGGATGTCGGGCTGGATCTATGACGTTACCGGCACGTATTGGATGGCATTTGTGAATGGCATTGTGTGGAACGGGGTGAATATCGCAATCATCGTTACCTTGCTGATGCGCACAAGGACAAGACGGCCACAGGCGGTCGAAACCGGAGGAAAAGCATGCCTTTCGACTATGTGATTGTCGGGGGCGGTTCGGCGGGGTCGACGCTGGCGGCGCGCCTTACCGAAGACCCGGATGTTAAGGTTTGCCTGCTTGAGGCCGGTGGTGGCGGCAACCACCTGCTGATCCGTGCCCCTGCCGGGGTGGTGGCAATGCTGCCGGGGTATGGCAAGATTTCAAACTGGTGCTTTGGCACGGTTCCACAACCCGGCCTGAATGGGCGCCGGGGGTATCAGCCGCGCGGCAAGGCACTGGGCGGGTCCAGCGCAATGAATGCGATGCTTTATCTGCGCGGGCACCGTTCGGATTATGACGGTTGGGCCGATCTGGGCAATGACGGATGGTCCTGGAACGAGGTCCTGCCGTATTTCCTGCGCTCTGAAAACAACGAACGTGGCGCGGATGAAATGCATGGTGCGTCCGGCCCCCTACAGGTGTCGGACCAAAAGGAGCCGCGCCCGATTTCACACGCATTTGTCGAGGCCGCAACCCAGATGCAGCACCGCAAAGTGGCGGATTTCAACACCGGCAACAACGAAGGTGTCGGCCTTTATCAGGTCACGCAGTTTCACAGCAAGGACAAGAACGGCGAGCGGTGCTCGGCGGCGGCGGCCTATCTGTTTCCGGTCATGGGCCGGCCAAACCTGACAGTGATCACCGGGGCGCACGCAACAAAAATCCTGTTTGAAGGCAAGCGCGCCACCGGCGTGGCCTATCGGGTTGGCAAGGCCGACCAGACGGCAATGGCCGCCAAAGAGGTGATCCTGTGCGGTGGTGCCTTTAACTCGGCGCAACTGCTGCAACTGTCGGGGGTGGGCCGACCCGATGACATTCAGCAACACGGGATCGACATGGTGCATGAACTGCCCGGTGTCGGGCAGAACCTGCAGGATCATCTGGATTTCACCCTTGCCTATAAATCAAAGGACACTGACAATTTCGGGATCGGGTTGGCGGGTACGATCGGATTAACCAAGCACATATTCAAATGGCGCAAGACCGGATCAGGCATGGTTGCCACACCTTTTGCCGAAGGGGCGGCGTTCCTTAGGACAGATCCATCGCTGGGGCGGCCCGACATTCAACTGCATTTTGTGATTTCGATCGTTGATGATCACGCCAAAAAGCTGCACTTGGGTTACGGTTTCAGTTGCCACATCTGCGCCCTGCGCCCCCATAGCCGGGGCAAAGTGTTCCTGGAAAGCAGCGACCCGATGACTGCACCCGGGATCGATCCGAAATTCCTGTCCGACCCACGCGATCTGGAAACCACGATCAAGGGGGCCAGGATGACGCGCGATATTCTTGAGGCCCCGGCGATGGCGAAATACCGCCACAAGGAATTGTTTGGCATAAAGGATGGCCTGTCTGATGCCGAGTGGGAAACCCATATCCGCGCGCGGGCCGACACGATCTATCACCCGGTCGGCACCTGCAAGATGGGAACCGATGACATGGCGGTGGTTGACCCCGCGTTGAAGGTTCGCGGACTGACAGGATTGCGCGTGGTCGATGCCTCGGTGATGCCAACACTGATCGGCGGCAATACCAACGCGCCAACCATCATGATTGCCGAAAAGGCCGCCGACATGATCCGCGGCATCAAAGCCCCGGCTGTGGCGTCAAGATAAGGCGGGGAAAATGCCCGAAACAATGACGCGCGGGGCACCCTCGGGCATCCTGCGCTATTTGGTACAGCGCTTTTCCGCGTCCTCGATGGCGGCGGTAAAGCCCAGCAGCGAAAAGTTGTCTTTGGTCTGGGTGCCACGCCCGGAACGCGCGGTCAGAACCGCCTGCGCGCCGCGCTTCATCGCGGTGATGATCTTGGCATCGTCCCCTTCCGTCGCGGGCCAGGCCCATTCGCCTTCGGTAAACAGTTCAAACTCGGTGCCCGAAATGTCCAAGTTCACAGTTGAGCCCTTGGCAAAGGGATAGCCGCCGGTGAACGTCACCTGCCCTGTGACCCCGGTGCCGGGGCGGTAGAACACGAACAGCAATATGTCGCTGCGCCGCACGGCCACAACGCGGCCATCACGGGTGTTTACCGTTTTCTTGGGCGCAGAGACGCTCCAACATTCTTTTGGGTCGCCTTCGGTGAACACGCTCCAGTCGGTCTTGGCTGCGACCCGGTTGGTGCTTTGTGTTTGCTGCGCATTTACCGTGCTGGCCATCCCGACCAGACACAAGCCCGCGATTGCCCGCGCGAGTTTTAATCCCATTTGTCCAGCCTCCAGACTGTCCTAACCTCAATTCACAAGGGCCCTTGTGGTCGTTGTTCCGACCCTCTTTTATGGTGCCCTGTCGCTTGCCGACACATACACACTAACGTAACTTGTGCCACATGCGAAAGAGCGATTGGCGGGATTTTGCCAAGATGTGAGGTGGATAATGTCCAAAGCCGTACCAATGACCGAAATCTGGCGTGGTTCTTTACTTGAGAGCCTGCATTCAGGTCATGCCGTGATCTGCGATGATACCGGGCAGATCGTACAGTCCTGGGGCGACCCCGAGACACTGATTTACCCACGCAGTTCCTCCAAGATGATCCAGGCATTGCCGCTGATCACCTCGGGGGCGGCGGATAAATACGGGCTGACCAGCGAACATCTGGCCCTGTCTTGTGCATCACATAATGGCGCGGCGATCCATACGGACCGGGTACAGGCCTGGCTGGACCGGCTGGGCCTGACGGATGATGCGTTCCGGTGCGGCCCGCAGGAACCAAACGACCGGCCCGCACGTGACGGGGTGATCTGCGCGCACGCACACCCCTGCCAGTACCACAACAATTGTTCGGGCAAGCATTCGGGGTTTCTGACAGTTGCGCAACACATGGGGGCCGGCCCGGAATATGTTGAGGTGGACCACCCGGTTCAACAGGCCTGTCTGGCCGCGTTTGACGAGGTAACAGGCCTGACCAGCCCGACCTATGGCATCGATGGTTGTTCTGCGCCAAACCCGGCCACCACCGTACATGGGTTGGCCCGCGCCATGGCATGGTTTGCCTCGGCACATGATCGCAACGACCGGCAAAGCGCCGCGGCGGTGCGACTGCGCGAGGCAATGATGCTGCACCCCGAACTGGTGGCCGGCGAGGGGCGATCCTGTACCGCCCTGATGCGGGCAATGCAGGGCCGTGTGGCCGTCAAGACCGGGGCCGAGGCGGTATTCGTCGCCATTATCCCCGAGAAACGGATGGGTATTGCGCTGAAGATTTCGGATGGCGCAACACGGGCCAGCGAATGCGTGATTGCCGCGCTTTTGGTGGGGCTTGGGGTTTTGGACGGCGCAGACCCTGCGGCGCTGGCCTATACGAACACCCCGATCCTGAACCGGCGCAATATCGTAACGGGGGTGATCAAACCTGTTTTGTCAGACTGGCCACCCGCCGCCTGACGTCAGTCCACAAAGTCCTGGCGCGCATAGCCCTGAATGAACAACAGCGCGCTAAGGTCGCCAAAATTGATCCTGATGTCGCATTCGGCGGCCACAGATGGTTTGGCGTGCAGGGCCACGCCTGCCCCGGCCAGCCCCAGCATCCCCAGATCGTTGGCCCCGTCACCCACCGCCATCACATGCGCGGGCGTCAGTCCCAACCGAGTTGAAATTTCGTTCAACGCCTGCACCTTGGCATCGCGCCCCAGAATTGGCCGGGCCACATCCCCGGTCAGTTTCCCGCCCTCGATCAACAGCGTATTGGCCCGGTTTTCGTCAAACCCCAGAACATCCGCGACATGGCCGGTAAACGCCGTGAACCCGCCCGATACCAAAGCCGCATAAGCGCCCTGCGCCTTCATCGTTGCCAGCAACGTGGCCCCGCCCGGCATCAGGGTGATCCGCGTTTCCAGAACCTGGCCGATGACCGCCTGATCCAGCCCTTTCAGCAACCCGACCCGTTCAATCAACGCGCCGTTGAAATCCAACTCGCCGTTCATCGCCCGCGCGGTGATGCCTTTGACCTGCGCACCAATACCGGCGGCTTCGGCCAGTTCGTCGATACATTCCTGTTCGATCATCGTGCTGTCCATATCGGCCAGCAGAATGGCCTTGCGCCGTCCCTGACTTGGCTGAACCACCAGATCAACACCCATGTCCTGCAAGTCGGCCCAAACCGCCCAGCGGTTATCGGGCATGGTCATCAGCGTGAATTCCGCCGCCTCGCCCGGCGCCAGCCACACCACATCGCCCCCCCCCCATGCACTGCGCAGGGATTGCACCAGACCGGGGTCCAGTGTGGCCACATTAGGGGCGCTCAAAAGGCTGGCTGTAAACATGGGGCAAGTTTCCGATAGGTGACGGCCGTGTCGCATTTGCAGGCTCAAACGGCGCTATAGCGACAAAATGGGACTTGTGAAAGCCCGCAACCCCCCGTATCCCGGCAAGTGGGACACCCTTCCCCAACGAAGGGCGCTTATCTGGAAGGATAGCACAAATGGCTACTGAACAACCGGCAACGCGGCCGGCTAATCCGCGTTTTTCCTCTGGCCCTTGCGCCAAACCCCCCACATTTGATGTGTCAAAACTGGCCGGTGCCGCGCTTGGGCGTTCGCACCGTGCGGCCATTGGCAAGGACAAGCTGCGCGCGGCCATTGAAGGCACGCGCGAGGTTCTGGGCATCCCTGATGATTATCGCATTGGTATTGTTCCGGCGTCCGATACGGGTGCCATGGAAATGGCGCTGTGGTCGCTTTTGGGGGCGCGGGGCGTTGAAATGCTCGCCTGGGAAAGCTTTGGCGCGGGCTGGGTCAGTGATGTTGCCAAACAGCTAAAGCTGGACGCGGTGACCAAGGTTGCCGACTATGGTCAGATCGTTGATCTGGCATCGGTCGATTTCAACAATGATGTTGTGTTCACATGGAATGGCACGACCTCGGGTGTGCGGGTGCCAAATGGCGACTGGATTGCCGATGACCGCGCCGGGCTGACGATCTGCGATGCCACCTCTGCGGCGTTTGCGACAGATCTGGCGTGGGACAAACTGGATGTGACCACGTTCAGCTGGCAAAAGGTTCTGGGCGGCGAGGCGGCGCATGGCATGGTGATCCTGTCACCGCGCGCGGTTGAGCGGCTGGAAAGCTATACCCCCGCATGGCCATTGCCGAAAATCTTTCGTCTGACCAAGGGCGGCAAGCTGATCGAGGGCATCTTTACCGGCGCGACGATCAACACGCCGTCGATGCTGGCGGTCGAGGATTACCTGTTTGCCCTTGATTGGGCGCGCTCGGTCGGAGGCCTGAAGGGGCTGATCGCCCGTGCCGATGCCAATGCGCAAATGGTGCATGATTTCTGCGATGCCAACCCATGGATCGCCAATCTGGCCAGCGACGCGACGACGCGTTCAAACACATCCGTGTGCCTCAGGTTTAACGATGATCGCATTCAGGACGGCGCGGCCTTTGCCAAGGCGGTCGCCAAACGGCTGGAAGGCGAAAACATCGCGCTGGACATCGGTGCCTATCGTGATGCGCCTGCGGGCCTGCGGATCTGGTGTGGCGGTACGGTCGAAACCTCTGACATTGCGGCCATGCTGCCGTGGCTGACATGGGCGTTTCAGGCCGAAATCGCGGCGCAACCGACAACAACATAAGCGTGGTTTCCACCTGCCCTGCGCCGGATTTGCAGGGTGGGTGACCGCCACCATCCCCTATTTCCCCATTCGAAAAGGACCAGACCAATGGCCCCCAAAGTACTCGTTTCCGACAAACTTTCCCCCACTGCCGTTCAGATATTCCGCGATCGCGGTATCGAGGTGGATTTCGAACCAGATCTGGGTAAGGACAAGGAAAAGCTGGCCGCTGTGATTGGCCAGTATGATGGCCTTGCCATTCGTTCCGCCACCAAAGTTACCGAAACCATCCTGCGGCATGCCGACAACCTGAAAGTTGTTGGTCGCGCCGGGATCGGCACCGATAACGTGGACAAGGAAGCCGCCAGCAAAAAGGGTGTGATCGTCATGAACACCCCCTTTGGCAACATGATCACCACCGCCGAACACGCCATCGCCATGATGTTTGCCGTGGCCCGCCAGATCCCTGCCGCCAGCGCATCAACGCAGGCAGGCAAGTGGGAAAAGTCCCGCTTTATGGGAACCGAGCTGACCGGCAAGACGCTGGGCGTGATCGGGGCCGGCAACATTGGTGGCATCGTCTGCGACCGTGCCCGTGGGCTGAAAATGAAGGTCCTGGCCTATGACCCCTTTCTTGGCACTGAAAAGGCCGAAAAGATGGGCGTTGAAAAGGTTGAACTGGATGATCTTCTGGCGCGGGCCGATTTTATCACGCTGCATGTGCCGCTGACCGACCAGACCCGTAACATTCTAAGCCGGGAAAACCTGGAAAGGACCAAGCCGGGCGTGCGGATCATCAACTGTGCGCGTGGGGGCCTGGTGGACGAACAGGCGCTGGCCGATCTGTTGAAATCCGGCCATGTGGCGGGGGCCGGGTTTGACGTGTTCAGCGTTGAACCGGCCACCGAAAACCCGTTGTTCAACCTGCCCAACGTCGTCTGCACCCCGCATCTGGGGGCCGCCACGACCGAAGCACAGGAAAACGTCGCCCTTCAGGTGGCGGAACAAATGTCTGACTATCTGCTGTCCGGTGCGGTTACCAACGCGCTGAACATGCCCTCTGTCACCGCCGAAGAGGCCAAGGTGATGGGCCCGTGGATTGCCCTTGCGGGCCACCTTGGGGCCTTTATCGGGCAGATGACGGATGAACCGATCAAGGCGATCAATATCCTTTATGACGGGTCGGTTTCGGAAATGAACCTTGAGGCACTGAATTGCAGCGTGGTGGCCGGCATCATGAAAAAGGCAAACCCGGATGTGAACATGGTTTCCGCCCCGGTGATTGCCAAGGAACGCGGCATTCAGATCAGCACCACCAATCAGGACAAATCCGGTGCTTTTGATGGCTATATGAAGGTCACCGTGGTGACGTCCAAACGCGAACGTTCGATCGCCGGGACGGTTTTCAGCGATGGAAAACCACGTTTCATCCAGATCAAAGGCATCAATATCGATGCCGAAATCGGGGCCAACATGCTGTATACTACGAACGAGGACGTGCCGGGCATCATTGGCCTTCTGGGCAAGACCATGGGCGAAAACGGCGTGAATATCGCCAACTTTACCCTGGGTCGTGCCGCCGCCGGGGGCGAGGCGATTGCCCTGCTTTATGTTGACGCGCAGGTCGGCCCATCGGTCACGGCCCAGCTTGAGACAACCGGGCTGTTCACCCAGGTCAAACCACTGGCGTTCGACGTGGCCTGACGCGGCACCGATACCAACGCAAAGACGCCCGTAAGGGCGAACAGAGCATCGCCCGAAATGGCGGTGCTCTTTTTACGTTCGGGTATTTGTTTTTGAAATACCCAGATCGGTAATCCGCCCTTGAATTTGTACCTGAACCTTCCGATCCTGTGGCCGTCGCTGCGAACAGCCCTTTTGGCGGTCATTCCAAGGAGAGCCCCATGCCGATCCATCCCAAACTTATCCCCTTCAACTTTGAAGGTTGGGT
>DAOUPC010000116.1 GCA_030626365.1 Paracoccaceae bacterium | reverse complement strand
GTGCCGTCAGCCTTATTTCACTGCTGCTGAAATTCGTTTCAGGAAGTGGGGGCGACGAGTGAGGCGCGCGTTTGCGACGGGTTGCACGGCCGCTTTTATGGCCTGTCTCGGGTTTGTGGCCGTTGCGCAGGACGAAGGCGCGGTGACTTCGGGCCGGGGCGCGGTTCTGCGCGGTCTGGACAAGGTGAATGGCCAGACTGTCGATGTCGAATTGCGCTCGGGGGCGGTGGGCAAGGTGTTCGGGCTGGATGTGACGCTGGCGGATTGCCGGTATCCGGTAGATAACCCTACGGGGGATGCCTTTGCCTTTATGACCGTGCGCGAAAAAGGCGGGGATGTGATCAGGTTCGAGGGCTGGATGATTGCCTCGGCACCTGCGCTAAGCGCGCTGGATCACAGTCGTTTTGACGTTTGGGTATTGCGCTGTATCACATCCTGAGCGGTCGTAATCGGTGGGCTGACAAAGCTGGCCGGGGCGTCGGTGGCGCGTTTCAGTTGGCGGTGATATTCGGCGCGGGTAATTTCGACCCCACCCAGGCTGGCCAGGTGATCGGTCAGGAATTGCGTATCAAACAGGGTGAACCCGGCCAAGTTTAGGCGATCCACCAGAAACGCCAGCGCGATTTTTGACGCATCCCGGCGACGCGAAAACATGCTTTCGCCAAAAAATGCGGCCCCCAGAACCACGCCATAGACGCCACCGACCAGGGTGTCGCCCTCCCATACTTCCAGGGAATGGGCGTGGCCGCGCGCATGAAGGCTCTGGTACTGCAACAGGATTTCTTCGTTGATCCAGGTTTCGACCCGATCGGCGCAGCCCAGGACCACGCGCGTAAAATCGGTGTCGATGCTGATGCGAAATCCGCTGCGCCGCATCCGGCGCGCCAATGACCGGGATATGTGAAACCCATCCAGCGGCATCACACCGCGCCGCTTTGGATCAATCCAGAAGATTTCCGGGTCATTGCGGTGTTCGGCCATCGGGAAAACCCCGATGGAATACCCATGCAAAAGCAATTCGGGGCTGAGCGACGTCATACCGCGCACCCCGCCTTGTTATCCGCCCAGATTGCTTTCAAGCCAACGCTCCAGCCAGTGGATGTTGTAGGTGCCGCCCTGAATGTCCGCTTCGGCCAAAAGGGCCGGAAACAGGGGGATGGTTGTGTCCACCCCGTCGACGATCAGTTCACTAAGGGCGCGGCCCAACCGTGCCAGCGCCTCGGGGCGGTCACGCCCGTGCACGATCAGCTTGCCGATCAGGCTGTCGTAATAGGGCGGGATCGAATAGCCGTCATAAAGCGCGGAATCCATTCGCACGCCCAACCCACCCGGCGCATGATACTGGGTGATCCGGCCCGGACAGGGGGAAAAGTTGGGCAGGCGTTCGGCGTTGATACGCACCTCGATGGCGTGGCCGTTTATCGTCAGGTCATCCTGACCAAAGGACATTGGCAACCCGGCTGCCACGCGAATTTGTTCGCGCACCAGATCAACGCCAAAGATGGCCTCGGTTACCGGGTGTTCCACTTGCAGGCGGGTGTTCATCTCGATGAAAAAGAATTCGCCCTTTTCATAGAGGAATTCGATGGTGCCGGCCCCGATATAGTTGATCCGTGCCACCGCATCGGCGCAGACCTTGCCGATTGCGTTGCGTTCCTGGGGGCTGATGCAGGGGCCGGGGGCCTCTTCGAATACCTTTTGGTGGCGCCGTTGCAGGGAACAGTCGCGTTCGCCCAAATGAACCGCGTTGCCCTTGCCGTCACCGAACACCTGAATTTCGATGTGGCGCGGGGTGGTCAGGTACTTTTCGATATAAACTTCGTCATTGCCAAAGTTCGACTTTCCCTCGGCGCGTGCGGTGTGGAATGCGCTTTCCATGTCAGCGGCGGTTTGTGCCACCTTCATGCCTTTGCCGCCACCGCCCGCCGTGGCCTTGATGATAACCGGATAGCCCATTTCGGCCCCGATCCGCTGGGCGGTTTCCAGGTCGGGCACGCCGCCGTCGCTGCCCGGTACGCATGGCACGCCAAGTGCGCGCATGGTGTCCTTGGCGGTGATCTTGTCGCCCATCGTGCGGATATGGTCCGCCGTGGGGCCGATGAATGTCAGGTCGTGGTCCTGCACGATCTGCACGAAATTCGCGTTTTCGGACAGAAAGCCATAGCCGGGATGGATTGCCTGCGCGCCGGTAATCTCGCAGGCGGAAATGATGGCGGGAATGGACAGATAGCTTTGCGCGCTGGCAGGTGGGCCGATGCAGATGGATTCATCGGCCATCCGCACATGCATCGCATCGGCGTCAGCGGTGGAATGCACGGCCACGGTGGCAATGCCCATTTCACGTGCGGCACGAACCACCCGCAGGGCGATTTCGCCGCGATTGGCAATCAGGATTTTGTCAAACATGGGTCGCCCTTATTCGATGATGACCAGCGGCGTGCCGAATTCGACGGCGGCGCCATCCTCGACCATAATCCGCTTGATCGTGCCGGATTTGGGCGCGTGAATGTGGTTCATTGTCTTCATGGCCTCGACGATCAGCAATGTGTCGCCTTCGCTGACCTGGGCACCGACGCTGATGAACTTTGGCGCATCCGGTTCGGCCTGCATATAGATCGTGCCAACCATGGGCGACGTCACGGCACCGGGGTGGCTGGCCGGGTCGTCGTTCGGGGCATCTGCCGGGGCCGGTGCGGCGGCGACTGGTGCGGCGACGGCAACCGGTGCCGCCGAAGGTGCGGCCATCACAACCGGCGCAGGTCCGCCACGGCTGACGCGCACATTCAGGGTTCCGTCATCGCCATAATCGCGTTTGACCTGTAATTCTGTCAGATCGTTATCGCGCAGCATTTCGGCCAGGGCCTTGATGAATGCGATGTCCGCGTCACGTTTGGGTTCTGTCGTCATGAGTGTAGTGTCCTTGACCGGTTCTGCTGTGCCCGTCTCGTTTGCGGGCTTGCTGTTCAGGCGCTTTATACGCCAACGCCGTCCCCGTGAAAAGCACCGTTCCTTATACGCTAACATGGGGCCACTTTTCCCCGATTTTGAGGGGGCGCAGGGGGGGCAGGATTAATAGGTCCTGACCCTAAAGCGGCATTCCAGACAGTTTCGCCACCAGTTCGGGCAATTTGCGGGCCTGAAATTTCTGCAACAGGCGGGCGCGGTGGGCCTCTATCGTGCGGTAGGACAGGTTCAGTTCAAGGCCGATCTCTTTGGCGGACAGCCCCTGACAGGTCAGGATCGCCACATCGCGTTCACGCGGGGTCAGCGCAACGATGGGGCGGTCGTCCGATAAATCGGCAAAGGACCAGATGCCATGCCGGAACGGATCATCCGGGGTCAGTGATTGACCCCGCACCCGGCACCAGAACAGATCGCCATTGTGTCGGCGCATGATCCGTTCGTCGGTATAGCTGCCGCTGACCCGCATGGCCTTCAGGCCGCGCACGCCGATGCGCTCAAATTCGGCCAGCGACGGGTAATACCGGGCCAGAGGCTGGTTCGTGTAATCATCCGGGCAACCGCCAAAGGTGGCGGCAAACTGTGCATTACACCGCCGGATGATCCGGTTTTCCAACTCGGCCAGCCCGATGGGCGCGTGTTCAAAGGCAATATCGGTCATGGTGCGACATTGACGGGTATTTATACGGAGTTGAAGAGCAGACCGGCAGGGTGCATTAATCACCCCAAAGAAACCGGGAGAAAAACATGGTCTATATCGCTGGCTGGGGTCACACGAAATTTGGCAAACTTACCGATCAGAGCCTTGAAGACCTGATCACCGCCGCAGGGCAAGAGGCGTTGCAGGATGCCGGGATTTCCGGCGCGGATGTTGACGGGGTCTGGATCGGGCATTTCAATGCCGGGCTGGTCGATGACGGGTTTCCGTCCTCGTTGGCGATAAATATCGATCCGGGCCTGCGTTACAAGCCCGCGACACGGCTGGAAAACGCCTGTGCATCCGGGTCGGCGGCGGTGTTTGCCGCGCGTCAGGCCATTTTGTCGGGCGAGGCAAAGGTGGCGCTGGTCATTGGCGTTGAAAAGATGACCCACCTGTCGATCCCCGAGGTAACGGCGGCGCTGGGCCGGGCGGCCTATCAAAAGGAAGAGGCGGGGCTGTCGTTTCCCGGTGCCTTTGCAAAGTTCGCACAGGCCTATTTCGAAAAATACGGGGATCACAGCGCAGCACTGGCCAAGATTGCGGCCAAGAACCATGGCAATTCGGTGAACAACCCGCTGGCGCAGTTGCAAAAGCCGCTGGACGAGGCATTTTGCGCAGCCGTGTCTGAGCGCAACCCGATCATTGCCGCCCCGCTCAAGAAAACCGACTGTTCGCTGGTGTCGGACGGCGCGGCGGCGCTGGTGCTGGTGGGCGATGATATGCTGGGCGATGTGTCCAAGGCGGTTCGTATGCGCGCGGTGGCACAGGTGAATGACGTGATGGCCGCGTCCCAGCGCGATGTGCTGGCCTTTGAGGGACCACGCCGGGCGATCCACACGGCCTATGACCGGGCCGGGATCACGGTGAATGATCTGGACGTGGCCGAGGTGCATGACTGTTTCACCATCGCCGAATTGCTGATCTACGAGGCAATGGGACTGGCCGCACATGGGCACGGGGCGGATATGCTTGGCGGGGATGTGGTGCATGCGGGTGGCCGCCTGCCCATCAACCTGAGCGGTGGACTCAAGGCCAAGGGGCACCCGGTGGGGGCCACGGGCGTTTCCATGCACACGCTGATTGCCCGGCAGGTTCTGGGGCAGGCTGATGCAATGCAGCATCCGGGGGCCGAACTGGGGCTGGTGTTCAACATGGGCGGGTCGGGCGTGGCCAATTACGCGTCCATTCTGGAGCCCGTTAAGGCATGAATGTCGGCCACTGGCTGCACCGGCAGGCGCAGGGCGATCCAACCCGCCCCGCGCTGTTTCTGGGGCGCGATATGGTGGCGGATTATGGCGGTTTTCACGACCGGGCCGCGCGGGTGGCCGGTTGGCTGATCGCGCAGGGGGTGCGCCCCGGTGACCGGGTGGCGATCTTTATGAAGAACGCCCCCGATTACCTGATTATCCAATATGGCATCTGGTATGCGGGCGCGGCGGCGGTGCCGATCAATGCCAAGCTGCACGGTCGCGAGGCCGCCTTTATTGTCGAAAACGCCGGTGCCACGCTTGCCTTTACCTCTCCGGGGCTGACCGGGGCACTGGAGGTCGCGCTGGGTGATGCAGGCGGTGATGCGGGGGGTGGCGGGCACCGCTGTGTTGATGTGACGACGCCCGAATACGGCGCAATCCGCGCGCATGACCCTGTGGCGGCCCCGGCGGCGCGTGACCCGGATGATCTGGCCTGGCTGTTTTACACATCAGGCACCACCGGTCAGCCCAAGGGGGTGATCATCACGCATCGGATGATGATTGCCATATCGCTGGCCTATCAGATGGATGTGGATACCGCCGCCCCCGAGGATTCAATCATTTACGCCGCCCCGATGAGCCACGGTGCCGGGCTTTACAATATGGTGCATGTGCTGGTTGGCGCGCGCCATGTCTGCCCGGTCTCGGGTGGGTTTAAAGAGGCCGAGATTTTTGATCTGGCGCGGCATTTTGGCCGGGTACACATGTTTGGTGCCCCCACCATGATCCGGCGGATGACCGAAATTGCCAAGGCGACGGGCGAAAAAGGCGATGGCCTGCGCAGCGTGATCTATGCGGGCGGGCCGATGTATATGGCCGATATCATCGAGGCGGTAGACCACTTTGGGCCGATCTTTGTGCAGGTTTACGGGCTGGGCGAATGCCCGATGGGCATCACCGCCCTGTCACGCCACGATGTAAGCGACCGCAGCCATCCCCTTTGGAAGCAACGGCTGATCAGTGCGGGGCGGGTGCAATCGCCCGTCGAGGTACGGATCGGTGACGAGGCGGGCAACCCGTTGCCCCTGGGCAGCCTGGGCGAAGTGATGGTGCGCGGTGATGCGGTGATGCCGGGCTATTGGCGCAATGATGCGGCCAATGCCAAAACGATGATCGATGGCTGGCTGATGACCGGTGACATCGGGTCGATGAACGCGGATGGCTATCTTACCCTGCGGGATCGTTCCAAGGACATGATCATCACCGGCGGTTCAAACGTCTATCCCCGTGAAGTGGAAGAGGTGCTGTTGACCCACCCGGATGTGCGCGAAGTGTCGGTCGTGGGCCGCCCGCACCCCGATTGGGGCGAAGAGGTGGTGGCCTTTGTTGTCGGGCAGGTGGATGCCGGCGTTCTGGATCACCTGTGCATCGACAATATCGCCCGGTTCAAACGCCCCAAAGAATACATTTTCCTGAACGACCTGCCCAAAAGCAATTATGGAAAGGTGCTGAAAACCGCGCTGCGTGATCTGCTAAAGGATACGGGTAAGTAACGGGGGCTATGGGGCGCGGTCTGGCAGATCCATCATCGTGTCGATCAGCAGGCTAAGCATCTCGGCCCGATTGCGGGTGCCGGATTTGCGGTAAATGGCATTCAAGTGGGCCTTTACGGTGCCTTCGGCGCTGGCGCGCATATCGGCAATCTCGGCGGTGTTCAGCCCCTTTACCAGAAACGTGGCGACGTCATGTTCGGACGGGGTAAGGCGCCAGCTTTCGAATTCGGCCTCGATCACGTCGTGAAAGGCGGCATTGGCAATCCGCAGGCTGTTTTCCAGATGCGCCTTGCGCCGCAAAAGCCGCAGCAGATAGTTCACTTCGACCACGATGGCGGCGACAAGGCTGACGGTTGCGGCTGTTTCGATGTAAAGATGGACATGGGAAACCGCCTGTCCACCCAGATACCGGAAATCCGCCAGAACGTCGCCAATGAAGAACACCGCGCAAAAGCCCTGCACGCCAATCAGTGCAATCAGGGCCAGGTGGGTGTTTTGTTTGCTGCGCGGTGCCATTGTCTTATGCCATCATTCGGTTGGAATTTCCTTGTAGCCGGTGACCATTGCCCTCGGCAGGTTCACTTTGGTGCGCCGGCTTTCAACAATCACTGCAACAATATGTAGCAGAACCGATATTTCTGCCCAGCCCACCAGCACCTCGTGCAGTTCTTCGGGCCATTCCATGCCCCAGAACATGTCGGTGGTCATCAGATGACCCGACAACCCGATGGCCAGGATGGAAAACAGAAGGTTATAGATCATCAGCGCCCCAAGCGGCGTGTGGCCGCGATGAATGTGCTTTCGCCCGGTGGCTATTTCGGTCAACTGGCCGGTCGCGCCTGAAATGCTGGGTGGAAAGCTGGAAAACCGGGCATATTGCGTGCCGACAAACCCCCACAGGATACGCACCAGAACCAGACCAACGATGGCGTAACCGACCCACAGGTGCATTTTGCTGTCATCATCTATGATTGTTGCATTGGCTATGAATGTCAGTGCCAGCGACCAGTGGAAGACCCGCACCAGCGGATCCCATACTTTTATCTTCTGCATAGTGTCATTCCTTTCCGGGGCGAACTGGATCAAATGCGTGGCGGGCACCTTGCCCGCCACGCGCGGGCGCTGATCAGTCGTCGGTTTTCTGGCGCACGATTTCAAATTCTGCGTTCAGGTATAATTCCAGGCGCTGGCCGTCCTTGATCACATAGGCTTCGTATTGCCCGTCTTCCATCTTGATCTTGCGCACGTCATAGCCCTGTTCGGTCAGCGTGGTGCGAATCTGAAGTGCGACCTCTTTCGAGGGGGCCTGACTGCTGGATGCAAAGGCCCCCGAGGTGGGAACAGCCAGTGCGGTTGCGATGGTCAGGGCGGCGGCGAGGGTTTTGAACATGGTGTATTCCTTTGTCCGGGTTCTTGTGTCTGCCGCAGATAGGGAAATGGTGATGCGGCGTGTCCAATATATTGGCGCTGAAACCAGCCAAAGGAATGGGTCTTAGGGTTGAGATTGCCCCAATTGCCCCGCGATTAGGGGCCTATACCCTTGGTTTAGGGTCCTGACCCTAGGTCGTGTTGACAAAAAAGAACCGGCTCGTAAGAACCGGTTCCAGGTTGTCGGTGCCAACCGCAAGCGGCGGGTTTCGACGGGGAAATTTCGTCAGGTTACCCGGTGTCAGATGGCCAGGTACTCGGCCCGCAACTCTTCGTTTTCCAGCACTTCGGATGCCGAACCGTCAAAGACGATGCCGCCGGTATCAAGG
>DAOUPC010000110.1 GCA_030626365.1 Paracoccaceae bacterium | reverse complement strand
GGTCTGGATGTGATCCGGGCCGATTTGGCCGCGCTGCCCGATGCGCTGCGTCAAACCAGTTATGACCATGTTATCGCCAACCCGCCCTATTATCGGGGTGGAGCCCACACATCGGCACGTGATGGCGGGCGACGGGTGGCGCTGGGCGAAGAAACCCCGCTTGGGACGTGGGTTGATATTGCCGCAAGGCGACTGGCCCCCAAGGGGTATCTGCATATGATCCAGCGCACGGACCGGCTGCCCGATCTGTTAACGGCTTGTGCGGGGCGACTTGGGTCGATCGAGGTGCTGCCGCTGGCGGCCCGAACGGGCCGTGCCCCCGACCTGATCATTCTGCGTGCCCGCAAGGGTGGGCGGGCCGCCTTTGTCTTGCACGCGCCGGTGGTTCTGCACCGAGGCAGTAAACATGTGGCGGATCAGGAAAGTTACACAGACGAAATCGTACAGGTTTTGCGGCATGGTGCGGGGTTGCAATGGCCCGGCGCCCGCTGAGCGTTGGCGGGGTTTGGCCTATGCGCAGGTTTTGTGACAAATAGGATGCGCCTGCGGCGTGACAGGTGGCGCGGGATATGCTCAACTTGAATGGCAACTAATTCATAGGAGGATTGCCATGAACTTGAACGCGCACCTGATAGAATTGAAAAAGAAGCACCAGCACCTGAGCAATGAAGTCGAACAAGCCCAGCGTGCCCCCGGCGTGGATGGGTTGCAAGTTGCCACGCTCAAGAAACAAAAGCTGCGGCTGAAAGAAGAAATCGAACGATTGTCGGCCTGACGAATTATTCGTCAAGCGACCTTCAGGCTGGCGCGTGCCGCGATAAGCGCGCCACCTGTGACAAGGGCTGCCGCAATGGCCAGCGTCCATGTGGGGGCTGCGATTCCGGCCAACACAAGAACCAGCGTTGACAGCAACGGTGCCGCATAAGAACTGATGCCAAGCAGTTGGATGTCGCCGCGTTTAACGCCAATATCCCAGACATAGAATGCCAGCCCGACCGGGCCAAGGCCAAGGCCGATTGTGGCCAGCCAGCCCAACAACCCTTGCGGCCAGACGGTTTCTTCGATCATGAAATGCAGGCCCCAGGATGCAATGGCCGCGGCAACACAAAAAACGGCGACTGACGATGTGGGTGCATCCCCGACCCGGCGCGAAAGAACCGAATACCCCGCCCATGTCAGCGCGCAAAGCAAGGCAATCGCGTACCCCGGCAAAAATTCGCGATCAAACCCGGCACCGTCCCCCCCGGTGATGATAATCGCGGCCCCGGAAAACCCAAGCGCGGCACCGATCAGGTGTCCGGCGCGCAGCCTTTCGCCGGGCAACAGGCCGGAAAACACCACGATCAACAAAGGCCAGAGATAGGCAATCAATCCGGCCTGTGCCGGCGGGGCCAATCGCAGGGCCGAAAAATACAACGCGTGATAGCCAAAAAGACCCAGTGCGCCAAAGGCATAGACCTGCAACGGAACCGCGCGCAATTGGGGCAACCCACCCGTAACCGCCGCCCAGATCAGACCCAGTGCGCCCCCGATGGAAAAGCAGATCGCGTTCAGCAACAAAGGCGGGGTGGGGGCCGAAACAACAGTGAACAGGGCCAGCAGCGACCACAGCAGAACGGCGATAAACCCAATGGCCGTGGCGCGGTGGCGTGTCATGGTGCGGTACACCCTTGAGCGGGGAAAAGGTTTGGTTCCAATAATATAGAGAGGTTTTTCATGTCCTGACAAGAAACCAGTTGCGAGATGACGGACAGAAATATGGCCGACCCATGTGGATCGGCCCTTTAGTACCAGCGGCCTGTCCGGGCCGGGGTTTCACATCAGACGAAAAACTGTCCGCCGTTGGCCGAAATGGTTGATCCGTTGATGAAACCGGAATCGTCCGAGGCCAGGAACACGACACAACGGGCGATTTCCTCGGGTTCGCCCAACCGACCGGTGGGAATCTGTGAAATGATCGAATCGCGCACCTTTTCCGGTACGGCCATCACCATGTCCGTGGCGATATAGCCGGGGCAGATGGCGTTGGCGGTGATGCCTGCGCGCGCGCCTTCCTGGGCCAGTGATTTGACGATGCCCAGATCCCCGGCCTTGGATGCGGCATAGTTCACTTGTGCGAACTGCCCCTTTTGGCCGTTGATCGAAGAGATGATGATGACACGACCGAATTTGCGTTCGCGCATGCCGGGCCAGACCGGGTGGGTCATGTTGAACACGCCGTTCAGGTTGGTGTTGATCACTTCGTTCCATTGACCCGGGGTCATCCGGTGAAACGGGGCGTCACGGGTGATGCCCGCGTTGTTGACCAGAACCTCGACCGGGCCAAGGTCGGACTCGACCTGGGCGATACCGGCGGCGCATTCGTCATAATCGCCGACGTTCCATTTATAGGTTTTGATGCCGTTTGCTTCGCTGAATTTGGCGGCGGCCTCATCGTTGCCGGCATAGGTTGCGGCAACACTGTATCCGGCGTCTTTCAGGGCGATGGAAATGGCGGCACCGATACCACGGCTACCTCCGGTGACGAGGGCTACTCGGGACATGTATCTCTCCAGAATCGGTACAGTAACTTCATTACAAAAAAGGTGGCGTGTGCGCAATTATCTTGCGCACACGCCTTTGTTAGTCGCGTTCAACGCAAAGCGCAACACCCATACCGCCACCGATACACAAAGTGGCAAGACCTTTTTTGGCATCACGCCGCTGCATTTCGAACAACAGTGTGTTCAGGATGCGGGCACCCGAGGCCCCGATCGGGTGACCGATGGCAATTGCCCCGCCGTTCACGTTGACGATCGCGGGGTCCCAGCCCATGTCCTTGTTGACCGCACAGGCCTGGGCGGCAAAGGCTTCGTTGGCCTCGACCAGGTCCAGATCTTCGGCTTTCCAGCCGGCCTTTTCCAATGCCTTGCGCGAGGCATAGATTGGCCCGGCGCCCATGATCGACGGGTCCAGGCCCACGGTGGCGTAAGAGGCGATGCGCCCCAGTGGCTGGATGCCGCGCTTTTCGGCGTTGGCGGCGGACATCAGCAGGGTGGCGGCCGCGCCGTCATTCAGGCCGGATGCGTTGGCGGCGGTGACTGATCCGTCCTTGGCAAAGGCCGGGCGCAGCTTGGCCATGGCCTCCATCGTTGCGCCGTGGCGAATGTATTCGTCGCTGTCCATGGTGATGTCGCCCTTGCGGGTCTTGATGATGAACGGCACGATTTCGTCGATGAATTTTCCGGCCTTCTGGGCCGCTTCGGCCTTGTTCTGGCTGGCGACGGCGAATTGATCCTGTGCCTCGCGGGAAATTTCCCACTTGTTGGCCACGTTTTCGGCCGTCTGGCCCATGTGGTAACCGTTAAAGGCGTCCCACAGGCCGTCCCGGATCATGATGTCGATGAACTGCATGTCACCCATCTTTTTGCCGGGGCGCAGGTTTGCGGCATGTGGGCTGAGGGTCATGTTTTCCATGCCGCCGGCGGTAACGATGTCGGCGTCCCCCAGGGCAATGTGCTGGGCCGCAAGGGCCACGGCACGCAGGCCAGATCCACAGACCTGGTTGACGGACCAGGCCGCACTTTCCATCGGCAGGCCTGCGTTGACATGCGCCTGACGGGCCGGGTTTTGCCCCTGTGCGGCGGTCAGAACCTGCCCCAGGATCGTTTCACTAACTTCGCCTTTTTCGATGCCGGCGCGTTCCACGACGGCCTCCAGCACGGCGGTGCCCAGATCATGGGCGGGGGTGTTGGCGAATGATCCGCCAAAACTGCCGACGCCTGTGCGTGCGGCGGATGCGATTACTACGTTGGTCATATGGTCGAGGTCCTCTGCCATCTCGGGTGGCCGGGACATATGCGGGCGCGGGGGCCTGAAACGGTGGCCCGGGCACCCGGAATTCCCGCCCTTGCGTATTGAACATATCCGATTGCTGCAGTTGCAGCAACAACGATGAACAGCCCTAGGCGTGGACCCGGTTTTTACTGTCCGGAACCCACGGCGGGCGGACCGAGGGGGCCCCGAACAGATAACCCTGCAGGCAATCGATCCCGGCCGATACCAGAAATTCGGCCTCTTCCACGGTTTCGACGGATTCGGCGATTGTCAGCATTTCAAACTGCTGGGCGACCGCGATCAATGCACAGATCAGAAGCTGATTATCGGGGTTTGCCTGTATGCCACGCACAAATTCCCCGTCTATCTTGACCACATCGAACAGGAACTGCCGAAAATGGCGCACAGCCGTGTCACCTGTGCCGAAATCATCCAGTGCAAAGCTGACCCCGCGACTTTGCAAGCGGTCCATGAAATCAACCACGAGTTCCGGAAGGGCCATTGCCGATTTTTCCGATATTTCAAGGATCAGGCGCTCTCCCAGGGTTTTGTCCTTTTTCAGGTGTCGGTCCATCACCCGCATCCAGCGCCGGTATCCGATAGAGCGCGCGGACATGTTGATCGAAAGCCGCACGGCGGGGTTGCGTGCCAGTGTCCGCAGGCCCATTTCCAGCGCCGCACAGTCCAGATCGCGGCCCAACCCGGTGTTTTCGACCACATGCATGAATTCGCCCGCCGGGATCACCCGCCCGGTTTCATCCAGCACCCGGATCAGCCCTTCGTAAAAGGCGACCTGGCGCGGTGCGCGGGCCTGCATGACCGGCTGAAACGCCAGCATTGTGTGATTGTGTTTGATGGCCTCGCTTACCATGTCCAGGGTTGTCCGGTCGCGCCCTGTCACCGCCGCGTTCAGCGGGTTGTCAGACCCTTCTGGCATATCTGCCGTTATCTTGCGGCGTTGCAGCATGATGTCCCCGTTTCGCCAATGTGATTCATCTGTGGGCAGAATCGGTGATAAAGGTGAACGGGTGCTTAACCCTCGCATTTGATCCGTATTTGGGTCAAATTGACGGGGTGACTGATCTGGGGGGGGCACGGGTTGGAACGATGTGGATGGGTCGGAACAGAGCCGATTTATGAGGCGTATCATGATGACGAATGGGGCGTGCCGGAATACGACAGCCGGGCGTTGTGGGAAAAGCTGGTTCTGGATGGGTTTCAGGCCGGGCTAAGCTGGATCACGATCCTTAAAAAGCGCGATAATTTTCGCGCGGCGTTTGCCGGGTTTGATCCTGATGTCATCGCCAACTGGGGCGAATCCGAGGTCGAGAGGTTGTTGGCGGATGCGGGAATTGTGCGTCATGGCGGCAAGATCCGGGCGACAATTGGCAACGCACAGGCCTGGCAGCGGATAGAGGCGGATCAGGGGTTTGACCGCTTTTTGTGGGACTATATGGGGGGCAAGCCGTTGCAGAACCAATGGCAGACACTGGATCAGGTGCCGGCATTCACCCCCTTGTCGGAACAGATATCCAAAGATCTGAAAAAGGCAGGTTTCCGGTTTTGCGGCCCGACGATCGTTTATGCCTTCATGCAGGCGGTGGGGATGGTCAACGATCATCTTGTCGGGTGCGCGCGCCATGGGGACGTAGCCCGGATGGTGCGCTGACGAATTAATCGAAACCCGGCGTGCCGGCGTCGGTCGGGTTGCGTGCCAGATGTTTGGCCTTGATTTCGGCGGATGTATCGCGGCTGGCGTCGTGGCTGTACCCTGGTGGGGCAAAGGCATATCCGAACCGTTGGCGCAGGGTCAGGCCGGGCTGAAACACATCCCGAAACAGGCCGATCCATTCGTGAAATGCCACCCGCAGCGGGTTGAACGTGCCAAGGTTATGGACCAGGCCGTAGTCAGGTTTTTCATGCTCTTGTTCTGGCACGAAGGTGCCAAACATCTTGTCCCAGATGATGAATACCCCGGCATAATTGGCGTCCAGATAGCGGGCGTTGCGGCCATGGTGGACGCGGTGGTGGGATGGCGTGTTCATCACCGCCTCGAACCAGCGGGGCAATCTGGTGATGGCTTCGGTGTGAAACCAGAACTGATAGACAAGGTTCAGACCCCCGACGAACAGCACGATGGCCGGGTGAAACCCCAGCAGGACCAGCGGCGCACGCACGATCATCATCCAGGTGAACGCCCCGGTCCAGGTCTGACGCAGGGCGGTGGTCAGGTTATAGTGCTGGGAAGAGTGGTGGTTGACATGCGCCGCCCAGACCCAGCGGATGCGATGGCCAAACCGATGCACCCAGTAATAGCGCAAATCATCCAGCACGAAACACACTGCGATAACCAATGCCGATGCGCCCAGATCAAGCGGGGTCAGCGACCAGAGCCACATGAAAAACCCCCAGGCGATAAAGCCCAGCAACATACCTGAAACCACGCTTCCGGCCCCCAGAACCAACGAGGTCAGCGCATCACGGGTTTCGTAGCGCCCGCCGCGCCCCCGCCAGACGATCCAGCCCAGTTCCAGAAGAATGGCGCTCAGAAAGAACGGGACCGCCAGTTGGGTCACGTCGGGATAGCTGATTGCGTTGTTCATGCCGGGACCATCATTTTTTGCAAGAGGGGGCGTTCTGTGGCGTTTAGGTACAGGGTGACACGCGGCGCGGTAAAGTCGCGAAAGATCACAGACAGGTGGCCCGGCTTTTCCAGCAGGTCAAAATCCCGCAGATGGCGTGCCACGGTATCTGCGCCAAAAGACCACAACAGGCCCGGCCCCTGATCGGTTTGCACCACGGCGGCGTGCCCGTCACTGGCCACAGTCAGGCCAAGAATTTCGTCATCGGGGAAATGCCGGTGCCAGGCCGTGCGGGCGTCTTCGGGGGTCAGAATGACCAGGCGGGATTTGCCAAGCAAATGCAGCAGCAGCGCCAGTATGGCGATACCGCCAACAACAAGGATCAGCAGGATGTTCAGTGGCATGGGGCACCTTCCTTGGTCCCCATTTTCGAAATTTGGGGGGCGCTTGTCAAAGGTGGCGTTGCGTCATCTTTGTGTGGGCCTATTCCGGATTGGCCTTTAGCAGGGCGGCAATGATCGCCCGGGCGCTGTCGGAATTCCAGTCGGCATCGCCAAGCAGGCGGGCGATCTCTTGTCCCTGGGGGTCCAGAATCATGGTGACAGGCAGGCCGAAAACACCCATTTCACGCGCCAGGGCCTGTTTGGGGTCGGTGTGCATCGGTAGGTTGGTTATGCCGGTCTTTTCAAAGAACCGGGCAATCCCGGCGGGTGTATTGCGCCCGGTGGCCAGTGTCAGCACCTCGAATCTGTCGCCGCCAAATTCCGCCTGAAGCGCCGACAGCATCGGCATTTCCTTGCGGCATGGCGCGCACCAGGTGGCCCAGAAATTCAGCAGGATATACTTGCCCTGATAGTCGGCCAATGTGCCCATGCCCGCGTCGTCGGCCAAAAAGAACCTGGCCTGTGACACTGTCTTGGGCGCGCTGTGAAACACCAGTTTCTTCATGTCACCCACCCGCAGGGCGGCAATCTCGGCCATTTCCGCCCGTGCCGGGTGGGGGACGGCAATTGCGCCCAATGTCAGTGCCATATAAAGGGTCAGCAGATGTAACAGACGCATATTTCCTCGCAGGGTATCATGACAGAAAAAACCTCGAACCAGATGTGGGGCGGCCGCTTTGCCGCCGGGCCGGACGCAATCATGGAGGCGATCAATGCCTCGATCGGGTACGACCGGCGGATGGCGGCACAGGATATTGCCGGCTCAAGGGCCCACGCGGCGATGTTGGCCGCAACAGGCGTGATAAGCGATAGCGATGCAAAGGCGATCAGGAAAGGCCTGCTCACCGTATTGTCAGAGATTGAGGGCGGAAGTTTCAACTTTTCCACCGCGCTGGAGGACATTCACATGAATGTCGAGGCGCGCTTGAAAGAAATCATTGGCGAACCGGCCGGGCGTTTGCACACGGGCCGGTCCCGCAATGACCAGGTTGCGACCGATTTCAAACTGTGGGTGCGTGACCAACTGGACGGTGCCGAGGCAAGCCTTGTTGCGCTGATGCACGCACTTCTTGGTCAGGCCGAGGCCGGGGCCGATTGGGTGATGCCGGGGTTCACCCATCTTCAGGTGGCACAGCCGGTGACATGGGGGCATCACATGATGGCCTATGTGGAAATGTTTGGCCGTGATCTGAGCAGGGTACGCGATGCCCGCGCCCGGATGAACGAATCACCCCTTGGCGCGGCGGCCCTGGCGGGCACGTCGTTCCCGATTGACCGGGACATGACGGCAAATGCGCTGGGGTTTGATCGGCCTGCCGCCAATTCGCTGGATGCGGTCAGCGACCGGGATTTTGCGCTGGAATTCCTGGGTGTGGCCAGCATTTGCGCCATGCACCTGTCCCGGATGGCCGAAGAACTGGTGATCTGGTCCAGTGCGCAATTCCGGTTTGTGATGCTGTCTGACCGGTTTTCAACCGGGTCCAGCATCATGCCACAAAAGAAGAACCCGGATGCCGCAGAACTGATCCGTGCCAAGGTGGGCCGGATATTCGGGGCCAACACGGCGCTGATGATGGTCATGAAGGGGCTGCCGCTGGCCTATTCCAAGGACATGCAGGAAG
>DAOUPC010000150.1 GCA_030626365.1 Paracoccaceae bacterium | reverse complement strand
TCCATCTGCTGGAAATCCTCGTGGTGCAGGATCAGGTTGACCTGTTCGGTCAGCTTCTTGTCGATCTCGGCAACGATCCCCTCGATCGAGCGCAGCGCGTCGTCCGAGATAAGCGCGGTATTTGCCAACGCCTGTTCGGCCAGCGTCTTGACGGCTGATTCAACCGCCGTTTTGGCTTGATCGGACTTGGGGCGGAATTCTTTTTGCAGCAGATCGGCAAATTCGCTCGATCCAAAGGCTGTGGCTTCACCGGCGGCTTGTGCTCCGGCTTGTGCGGCTTGTTCTTCGGCCATCAGACCCTCCTATTCTTCGCTGTCAGCTTGGGGTGCGGCCTGTGCGGCCAGCGTTTTCAGCAGACTGGGGTCCTGAATGATCTTGGCAATCAGATCTTCGGCCCCGGTTTTGCCGTCCATGTATGTCATCAGATTTGACAACTGGGTGCGGGCATCCAGCAACTCTTTGAGCGGCTCAACCTTGGCGGCGATGGCCGCAGGCGAAAAGTCGTCCATGCTCTCGAATGTGATGTCGACGGCCATGTTGCCTTCGCCAGTTAGCGTGTTGGACACGGTAAAGGCCGCGCGCGGGGCCATCGATTTCATCCGCTCATCAAAATTGTCTACGTCAATCTCAAGGAACTTACGGTCGGCAATCGAAGGCTGTTCCACCTCGGACTTGCCGGCAAGGTCGCTCATCACGCCCATCACAAACGGCAACTGAACCTTCTTTTCGGCCCCGTAAAGCTCTACATCATATTCGATCTGAACCCGTGGTGCGCGGTTGCGCGCTATGAACTTCTGTGAACTATCCGCCATCTAATGCTCCTTACGTATTCATTGTATCAATTGCTGTGACCGGTGCTTGTGCCCTCGGATACCCGGTCAGTCATCATCCTCTATGCCACCAATCAGGTGAACATTATCTACACCTGCAGGTGCCATATCCTGCATTATTGTCAAAAAATCGGCGCCAACCAGGCGCCTGGCCCGTTCCAGCACAATCGGCACCGGGCTGGATGGTTCGGCGCGCCGGTAATAGGCGATGATCCGGTCCAGCGCGTTGGTTACATCCGCAGGTGTGTTTATCCCGCCCACGGTCATGGCCCCGCCGGATGCGGCGGATGCCCCGCCACCGGCAATATCGTCTGTATCCGCGTCATCACCAACCACCTCTGCCGAAGAAAACTCGGACAGGCGCAGCTTGATCTGGCGCAGCAGCTTGATCAGGTTATCCAGATCCGGCCCCTGCCCCGGTGTCTGATCGTCAAACACGGCGCTGATCGCCCTGACGTTTTCCTCAGCCGTTTGTGCCGCCTCTAGCAGCGCGGTCAGAAATTCGTCGTCGGTATCCTGAAACGCCGCCGAAACCGTGGCCGGATCCGGGACGGTTTCCATGTTCGCCGGGGCGGTCATCTTGCCTTCGGCAATTTCCATATCCCGCAGCGACAGACGGCCAAAATTGCGGCTTTCGGTCAGCGCGGCGCGGCGCAGCGACCGATGCACGGTTGTTTCGTCGCCCAGACCCTGAACCGCGTTTATCCGCATGGTCGGGTCGTCGTCGTCATCTTCGTCCAGTTCGGGGTGACACGTGTCCCAGAACGTATTCAGACAGCCAAGGATATAGGTGGTCACCTCTGCGAACCCGACCAGCCCCTTGGTGTTCACCGTGGCGTCAGCCAGGAAAACCGCGGCCCGCAAATCGTGACTTTTGTCCAGAACGGCCAATGCCTTTTCGGCCAGATCCCGATAATCGGGGTCCTCGGCGGCTTTTACCTCGTCCCCGATCTGGGTTTCTTCACCGGGTTGCCCGGCGATCTCCATTTCGGTGAACAGGGGGTCATATTCCAGATTCTCGCCACTTGGCGAGTCGTCCCCTCTGGACTGCAAAAGAACAGCCGAATCCATACTTACCCCCAGTTGGGTTGTCTCGGTTTTGGTTGAGCCAGCCACCCACATCCAATAGCACAGGCGGCCCGTCATCTCGCGCGAGGTTAAAAAAATCAATGCCTTGACCGCAAGTCAGCCTTATCGTTTCCTCAATGTCAAATATTTTTCGAACCTCTTTGAGGAGTCCACAGCCATGGCTGATACGAAAGTGGAAGGCGAAGAACTGAAGAAGCTCGTGAAGATGGGCAAGAAAAGATGTATGCATTTTGCATTTTGTCCGGGGCCAAAAAATGACCACATAATCCTTGTGGATCGCAAGAAAAAGCCAGAGGTGCTTGGCAAAATTGCGAAAAGGGAAGGGGCCGGAAACAGGGTTGCGTTCGGCACTTTTGTGCTCAATGCCAAAACGATGGAACTGACCTGTGAACGGGTCGTTCCGGCGATGGGTAAGGTTCTCAAAAAATATCTGAAAACACAAAAGATTCTGGTCAATGTCCTGATTATGGACGCCGAGGGCGCTGTTCTTGAACGCGACGAAGAAGAATTACCCGATGATCCGTCCTTCGACAGTGGCGGCGATAACGACGGTGACGACGGCGGTGACGACGGCAGCGGCAACGATGACGTGGTTGCAAACGACGGCCCGACCCCCCCAAAAGAACCGGCGCAAGAATCGGCTGATGATGCCACCAAGGCGCTTGTCGGGGGGCTTGTCCGGCGCGCCAAGGATATGCAGGCCGCAATTACCGCAGCACCCGCTGGGCGTGCTGCCAGGTTGGGCAAGGCAATGGCGCTGGCCGTGTCCCAGATCAAATCGGGCGATCTGGAATCAGCCGGCAAAACCATTGCCGCGATGGAACAGGCGCTTGCAAAGCTGAATCAGGCACAAACCGCCCCGGAATCAGCACCCGCTGCAACACCAGAACCACGCGCACTGGCTGAACAGGCAAGGGCGCTTCGGGATGCGATCGCCAATATTGGTGGGCCTGCGGGTAAAAAGCTGGCCGCGGCGTTGGGCAATGCGGCCCAGCAGATCAAGGCCGGCAATCTGGCGGCTGCCGATACCCTGCTGACCCGCATCAAAGCCGCCGTTGCCAAGGTTGGCGATAACAATACGGCCAACATGTCCCCGGAAGCCGCCAAATGGACCAGCGCCGAATCCCGCCTGCAACCGGCCATCGACAAGCTGATACAGGAAAAACGGGGCGACCTGGACGCCATCAACCGGGCCTTTTCTTTCGCCAGGGAACAGGCGGCAGCAGGTAATTATGACAGGGCAATGGCCGCTGCTACCCGCGCGGCGGGTCTGATCAAACAGGCAAGAACCGAAACAGCAACCACCACCGATGCCGTGCGCGATGCACAGGATGCGATACCGAAAAATGTGGTGGCCTATACCAAATCCCGCCTTGGCTGGGTCAGAACCCGCAATGGGCTGCGCAAGGAACTGGAGGGGCTGAAATCAGCCATCGACACGGCCACAACCGGGGTTGAAGGCATGCAAGAGGTGCCCGCCAAGTCCGGCGTATTGTTTGACTATCTTGATGGCATCGATTCCAACCTTGAGGACACGCTGGAACAGCTTGTCGAAACCCCTGACGGTGACAAGCGCGAAGGCCTGAAAACGGCGGCACGCAAGATCATTGATGAATATCGCACTGTATTAGACACTGATTTCTTCCAGGCCGTGGATGATAACGGCTTTGTTTCCACCAATATCCGCGCCAGCGCGCTTAACTCTTTGCAAGAGGTCAGCGCGACCCTGAAAACCTAAGATAAATGCGCGCCACACAGGCCGCTATCAACCGGAGGTACGAATGTCCCTGATGAAAAACCTGATTGGCGCCGCCGCACTGGCCATTTGCGCGGCCTTTCCTGCCGGGGCCGAACCCGGCCGCCTGCTGGTCGAACTGAACAAGTTCGAAGAGATCGAAACCGGCGGTTGCCGCGCGTTCTTTCTGTTCCGCAACCAGACCGATACAAGCTTTGCGGGATTTGAAATGTCGCTGGCAATATTAGACACTAACGGGGTGATTGACCGGCTTTTGGCAATTGATGCCGCGCCGCTTCCGGTGGCCCGCACGACGCTGAAACTGTTTGAAATACCGGAAACGACCTGCGCCGGGATATCGGAAATCCTGTTGCATGAACTTACCTCGTGTCAGCCACAGAACGCGGATGAAATTGATTGCTTTCCGATCCTTGATCTGAACAGCAAAACCACCGCCGCTTTGGTGAAATAGGCCATGCCATCCTCATGGGAAGCATTGGGCACGGGGGGGCCGATTATTGCGGTTCTGGCGGTGCTGTCGCTGGTGTCATGGGCACTGATTATTGCCAAGGCCCTGCAATTATGGAACTGCCGGTCAGGTGTGGCGCTGCGTGCCGGGGCGTTTGAGCAGTGGAAATCGGGCGACAAGCACAGCGCGCTGATCGCGGTCAAAACTGGCAAATCCCCCGCTGACAGGATTACCGCCTATGCGATGAATGCCTTGACAAAGGGGTTCAGGGGGCCACGCCTGGAATCGGAACTGATGCGGCGTGGCAACGAAGAACTGGCGCATATGAACAACCTGATCCGGGTGCTGGAACTGATCGCGATGATTTCACCGCTTTTGGGTCTGCTTGGCACGGTTCTGGGTATGATCCAGTCCTTTCAGCAGCTTGAGATGGCCGAAGGGGCCGCCAATGCCTCGGTTCTGGCCGGCGGTATCTGGCAGGCCCTGCTGACCACCGCCGTTGGTCTGCTGGTGGCAATTCCCGCCGCTGTGGGGGCCAGCCTGTTATCAGGACGCATCGAAAGTTCGGCGCAGATGATCGAAAGCGCAGTGGGTGAATTGCTGTTGATAGACGAAAATCCCCCTGTTTAGAGCCGAAAGGATCGGCCAATGGCCAGCCTGACACTGAAACGACCACCCCGGGCCCGCGCGTTGATTTCGCTGGTGCCGATGATCGACGTGATGTTGATCCTGTTGGTGTTCTTCATGGTCACGTCCACCTATCTGAACCTTGATATGATCCCGGCAGTACGCCAGCAGGATCAGGCCAGTGCCCCGGCACCCGATATGCACGGGGCCGGGACCATCATGATCCGCCTGGGCGCTGACGGCGGGGCCGTCATTGGGGGGCAGGCAATTACCGACCCGGAACTGGAGCGGCTTTTGCGCCAGCGTCTGGTGGGCGAACCGCTGACACAGGTGGTGGTTCTGCCGTCGGGGGCCGCCAAGACCCAAAGCCTGATTTCAGTGATGGATGTGGCGACACGGGCCGGGGTGGTGCGCCTGCGCGTGATCCGGCTTCAGGCGCGACCATGAAACTGACCCGCCCCAGGCGCGACCAGCAATCTGAAACGATTATTGCGCTGATTGATGTGGTGTTCTTTCTGCTGGTGTTCTTCATGCTGATTGGCCGCATGGACGCCACCGCGCCCTTTGACGTTGCCCCGCCCGTTGCCCAAAGTGGGCGGGATATGCCCGCCGGCGGGGCCACTGTGGCAATATCACAAACCGGGGCGCTGGCGCTGGATGGCGACACCGTGACACGCGAGGTGTTGGAACGGAAACTGACCCAAATGCTGGCGGATGATGACGGGCTAAGGGTGCGCATCAACGCCCACCGAGACGCCGAACTGCGCCATGTGCTGCCGCTGGTCGGATGGGCCGAGGCCATTGGTGTGCGCGATGTGGTGCTGGTCGTCACCCCGACGCCCGCGCCATGAACATGCGGGCAGGCATCTGGGCGCTGGGTCTGGTCGGGTCCCTTGCCGCGCACGCAGGAATTCTGGCGCTGCTGATGATCACTGTGCGCCCCGACCCGATTACCAAACAGCCAATGCCCGCCAGCGAACTTGAGGTGCAGGCCTATCAACTGGACCGCACAGAGGCCCACGAACAAAGGCCCGAAACCCAACAGACCGATGCCAACACGCCTGACGGCACCGCACTGGATGCCGGGGCAATTCCGCAATCACGGGCCAGACCGGCGCAAATCAGCGCCAAAACCCTGACCCCCCACGCCCCCGGCACCGAACCGGCCCGCCCTGCCCCAACACCGCCAACACCCGTGGCCGAGGCCCAAAAAACCGCCGCCAATATTTCGCAGGTCATCCCCGCCCCTGCCCGGTTGGCGGCGTTACAGCGACTGCAACCCACGATCAAGGCCGCCCAAAGCGCACCACAGGCGCTGGTCCCGTCAGCCCCCCCACCAACAACAGCCATTGCCGCCTTTTCCGGGGCGGCAATGCAAGCAGATCCTGTGCTGCCCAAGGCCCTGCCTGTCACGGCAATTGTGCAAGCGGGTGATGTCATTACCCCAATAGCGGCCGTCATGCGGACAGAACCCGCAATCGCCGCAATCCTGCCCGCCGTTATTGGCGCACCAACCGCCGTGCCGCGGCCTGCGGCCCTGCCTTTGGCAATCGCGCGGCCCAACCCGGTGGCGTCAACCACCCCGGCACCGCAAATCGCCCCCCCCCCAAAGGGTCGATGCCCCATCGGTCCGGCCCGCCACGCCCAGCGCACAGAAACTAAAGGCGGCACTGGCGTTTTCCGGCGGGGATGGCGATGTGGACCCGGTTTCCATCGCCGCCTTCCAAAGCTTTATGCAGCCGGGTGATGTCGTGGCGTCGGGCGATCAGTTGCGCGATGGGGTCGCCGGTCTGTTGGCGCAGGTGCCCTGTTCACGGATGCAGGTGGCCTTTGACCCGGACACCGCCACATTGCAGGTCAATGGCCACATCCCCGACGATGACCTGCGCGCACCGGTTCTGGCCGCCCTTAGGGCACAGATGGGGGCCAATATTACCGTATCCGACAACATCCTGATCCTGCCGCGCCCGCAATGCGGGGCCTTGTCGGGCATTGCCGGGGTGGGTCTGGCACAATCCACCGACCAGATCACCAATCCGCTGGTAATCGGCAAGGACGCCCATGCGCGGGTGTTTTCGTTTACTCAGGGCAAGCTTCTTTCGCTGGATATGACGGCCCCGGATTATGACGCCTATATCTACCTTGATTATTTCGATGCCGACGGAAATGTCCTGCATGTTGAGCCGAACGATCATGCGCCCCTGCGCCTTGCCACAGCACAAACCGCGCAGCAGATCGGGGCCAGAACCATGCAGGATAACGGTCTGAAACTTATAATCGGCCCGCCCTACGGACAAGAGATTGCCGTGG
>DAOUPC010000231.1 GCA_030626365.1 Paracoccaceae bacterium | reverse complement strand
GGTGAAATCAGGATGGCCGTCACCACATCATTCGACAATTCCGGCCTATCGGCGGTGTTGCTGCCGGAAATCAGGGCGGATCTGGGTCTGGATGTTCAACTGATCGGGGTCGGCACAGGTCAGGCGCTGCGTCTGGGGGCGGCGGGCGATGTGGATGCCATTTTGGTACATTCGCGCGCCGCAGAAGAGGCCTTTCTGGCAGGTGAAAACGGCACCCACCGGCGCGAGATCATGTATAATGACTTTGTTCTGGTTGGCCCGGCGGATGACCCCGCGGGCATCGCCCAGGCGCAAACGGCGGCGGCGGCGCTGGGCATCCTTGCCGGGGCCGGGCAACCCTTTGTCAGCCGGGGTGACGACAGTGGCACGCACAAAAAAGAATTATCCCTGTGGAAATCCGCCGGGATCGATGTGACCGGCCTTGCCACGGGGTGGTATAGGTCTGTGGGGGCGGGCATGGGCGCGACGCTGAACACCGCCAGCGGGATGAATGCCTATGTCATGTCGGACCGGGCCAGCTGGCTGAACTTTGGCAACAAGGGCGATCTGGCGATCCTGTTTGCCGGTGATCCGGTCCTGTTCAACCAATATGCGTTCATTCCGGTCAATCCGGTCAGGCATGCGCATGTAAAGAACGATCTGGCGATGGCGCTTGAGGGGTGGCTGACATCCCCAAAGGCCGCCGCTTTGATTAACGCCTATGAGATCAATGGCGAAAAGTTGTTTACCTTCAACGCGCACCAATGATCCGGGCCAAAACATCCCCCTGAGGGCGCGCTGAATAACCCAACGTCCGGGCATTTTTCAAACCACATGGGTTTTCAGAGGCTCCTCAAAGAACCCCGGATATGGCCCCGTTTCAGAACTTTCCCAGAACTTCGGACACGTTGCTGTTTACGGTAAAGGTCAGCACCACCAGCCCGTCACCACGATCGTGCAAAAGTGCATAGAAAAAGTTATAGCTGGCGTTATTGCCCCAATAGACGCGCATTTCCTGACTGAACCCATCGCCCAGATCGGTCTTGCGTATCACCGCGCGATTGCTGAAATTTTCCGGGAACAGGTTCAGAAATCGCTGATTCAGGCCGTTCAGCTGTTCAATCGTGTATTCATCCCGCCCGCCGAGCACCTGGATCAGTTCAACAAAATCGCGGTTCATGATGCGGCTGTCCACAAACCGGGCATAATCCTGATAATCCTTGAAATAAGAATCGCGTTCTTGCGCGGTGGCCCCCAGAGGCAGCAGCGCAAACAGTAGGGTGATCAAAAATCGCATGGGGTGTCCTTTCGTATTATATGGTCCAATGATCCAACCCTAACGCATGTTTTTCCCGCCCGCACCTGTCAAGGCAAGGGGCATCCGGGGGAACGCACCTGAATACATTCAAAAACCACACCTGTTAGGACTTTTCTTTTTGTGAAGGCTTGCCTAGGCTCTTGGCTGAACAAAAATGTTCCAACACGGGAGTAATAAAGAATGAAAAAACTGCTAATGGCGACGGCTGTCACGGCCCTGATGGCAAGCCCGACTTTTGCCGGGGATGTCAAACTGGGGATTCTGTTTGGCTTTACCGGGCCGATTGAATCGCTGACAGGCGCAATGGCTTTGGGTGCGGAACTGGCGATCAAGGAAGTTTCCGACAGCGGCAAGTTGCTGGACGGCTCCACAGTGACCCCGATGCGCGCCGATACCGGCTGTATTGACAACGGTCTGGCCACATCGAACGCCGAACGCCTGATTGCCGATGGCATCAATGGCCTGATCGGTGGCGACTGTTCCGGTGTGACCGGGGCGATCCTGCAGAACGTGGCAATTCCGAATGGCATGGTGATGATTTCATCATCGGCCACCTCACCCGGCCTGTCGACCATGGAAGACAACGACCTGTTTTTCCGCACATCCCCGTCGGACGCACGTGAAGGCCAGGTCATGGCCGACATCCTGACCGAGCGCGGCATCAAGTCGATCGCCCTGACCTATACCAACAACGACTATGGCAAGGGTCTGGCAGATGCGATCAAGACCTCGTTCGAGGCAGTTGGCGGCGAAGTGACCATCAACGCGGCCCACGAGGACGGCAAGGCCGACTATTCCGCAGAAGTTGGTGCGCTGGCATCAGCCGGTGGCGATATTCTGGTTGTGGCCGGATATCTGGACCAGGGTGGTCTGGGCATCATTCAGGCGGCACTGGACAGTGGTGCGTTTGAAACCTTTGGTCTGCCTGGTGGCATGATCGGTGACACCCTGCCCGTAAATGTTGGCCCTGACCTGAACGGGTCTTTCGGACAATATGCAAGTTCGGGTGGCCAGGGTGCCGAGAGCTTTGGCGAAATGGCGAAGGTAGCCGGTTTTGACGGTACAGCACCTTATGCACCGGAAAGCTATGATGCGGCGGCCCTGTTCATGTTCGCAATGCAGGCAGCCAATTCGACCGATCCGGCCGATTATGGTAGCAAAATCTTTGATGTGGCCAACGCACCGGGTGAAAAAATCTATCCCGGCGAACTGGGCAAAGGTCTTGATATCCTGAAAGCTGGCGGCGAAATCGACTATGTCGGTGCCTCTTCGGTTGAACTGATCGGACCTGGCGAAAGCTCTGGCACGTATCGTGAGATCGAAGTCAAGGATGGCAAGAACACGACAATCGGGTTCCGCTAAGCGGCCCTTTTCCTGAACCTGAACAGCCCGGCCCCCCGAATGGGGACCGGGCTGTTTCAATGACAAAATGCCACATAAGTGGCTGATGGGGGGGATGCGATGATCGTCGTTGAAGACGTGCACAAGCATTTTGGCGGCTTTCATGCCGTAGACGGGGCATCGCTTGAGATTGCCGAGGGGTCGATCACTGGCTTGATCGGTCCGAACGGGGCCGGAAAGACCACCCTTTTCAATGTAATAGCGGGTGTTCTTGCGCCAACGTCAGGCCGTGTGAGCATGGCGGGCGAAGATATCACCGGGCTGCCCCCGCATGAGTTGTTTCACAAGGGGTTGCTGCGCACCTTTCAGATTGCGCATGAGTTTGCCTCGATGAGTTGCCGCGAGAACCTGATGATGGTGCCGGGCGGGCAATCTGGTGAAACCCTGTGGAACACCTGGGTGGGACGAAAGCGTATCGCGCACGAGGAACGCGCGCTGCGTGCCAAGGCCGACGAGGTTCTGGAATTCCTGACCATCGAACATCTGGCCGACCATAAGGCGGGGCAGATTTCTGGCGGGCAGAAAAAGCTGCTGGAGTTGGGGCGCACCATGATGGTGGACGCGCGCATCGTGTTTCTGGACGAAGTTGGGGCCGGTGTGAACCGGACGCTGCTGAACACCATTGGTGACGCGATCCTGCGGCTGAACCGGGAACGCGGGTATACCTTTGTGGTGATTGAACATGACATGGATTTCATTGGCCGCCTGTGTGATCCGGTGATCTGCATGGCCGAGGGCAAGGTTCTGGCACAAGGCACGCTGGCCGAGATCAAGGCCAATGAGGCGGTGATCGAGGCCTATCTTGGCACGGGTCTGAAGAACAAGGTGAACGCATGAGCGGGTTGCCGGGTTCGGATTTGAGTATTTGTAACAAGAAGAAGCTGGGGGGCGCGCAATGACTGGGAATTCAGGTCAGGATGGTCAGGGCAACAAGGACGCGACGATCACCTATGGCAGCCCCGCCCCCGGAGATCCGTTTCTGATTGGCGACACCATGACCGGCGGCTACGGCAAGGGGCCGGATATTCTGCATGAGTGCAGCGTGGCGGTGTATCCGAAGGAAATTACCGTGATTGTCGGCCCGAATGGCGCGGGCAAGTCCACCGCGATGAAGGCGGTGTTTGGGATGCTGGATGTGCGCGCGGGGTCGGTCAGGCTGGATGGGGAGGACATTACCAAACTGTCGCCACAGGACCGGGTGATCAAGGGCATGGGTTTTGTGCCGCAGAACGCCAACATCTTCACCTCACTGACGGTTGAAGAGAACCTTGAGATGGGGGCCTTTATTAGGCGCGATGATTTTTCCGACACGATGGAGCAGGTTTATGAACTGTTTCCGATCCTCAGGGAAAAGCGCCATCAGGCGGCGGGCGAATTGTCGGGCGGGCAGCGTCAGCAGGTGGCCGTGGGGCGCGCGTTGATGACCCAGCCAAAGGTGTTGATGCTGGATGAACCCACCGCCGGGGTCAGTCCGATCGTGATGGATGAGTTATTTGACCGGATCATCGAGGTTGCCCGCAGCGGCATTCCGATTTTGATGGTGGAACAAAACGCGCGTCAGGCGCTTGAGATTGCCGACCGGGGTTATGTTCTGGTGCAGGGGCGCAATGCCTTTAGCGGCACCGGCAAGGAATTGCTGGCCGATCCCGAAGTGCGCAAATCGTTTCTGGGGGGCTGAGGTATGCGTGTTCATTCCAAGACATTTACGGCCCTTTTGGCCTTTACTGCGGTGGTGATTGTTGGGGCACGGGCGCATGCCGGTGCCGACAGCCCCGACACCTATGACTGTCGCTTTACCGAAGAATGCATCGCCAATACCCCTTGTGTTGCCGGCAAACGTCTGGCCGCCACGCTGACCCGTGATGGTGATGGTGATGGCGAAAACTGGGTTGTGATCACGCC
>DAOUPC010000213.1 GCA_030626365.1 Paracoccaceae bacterium | reverse complement strand
GAGAGGGCCTCGCCCTGTGGGCCGGTCAGCAGGGAATGATGGGCAAAGTCGGGGCAGGTGCCGCCCAAGGCCGTGATGATCTGAATCTGGGTTGCGGTATTGGTCACATGGTCTGACCCGCGCACCACATGGCTCACGCCCATTTCGGTGTCATCAACCACAGAGGCCAGCGTATAAAGCACCTGACCGTCACCCCGGATCAACACCGGGTCAGACACGCTGGCCGCATCGATCGAGATATCGCCAAGGATACCGTCGTTCCATTCAATCCGCTGCTGGTCCAGTTTGAAGCGCCACACACCGTTGCCGCGTTCGGTCCGCAGGGCGGCGACCTCGTCTGCTGACAGGGCCAGTGCGGCACGGTCGTAAACCGGCGGGCGGCCCATATTCAGCTGTTTCTTGCGCTTCAGGTCCAGTTCGACCGGCGTTTCGAATGCCTCATAGAAGCGGCCCATTTCACGCAGGCGGTCGGCGGCATCTGCATAAAGGTCCAGACGCTCTGACTGGCGCTCGACCCGGTCCCAGTGCAGGCCAAGCCATTCAAGATCTTTCTTGATGGCATCGACATATTCCTCTTTCGAACGCACGGGGTCGGTGTCGTCGATGCGCAGGATAAAGGTTCCGCCGGTCTTTCGGGCGATGAGATAATTCATCAGCGCCGTGCGCAGATTACCGATGTGGATATATCCGGTGGGCGAGGGGGCAAATCGGGTGGTGGTCATGGGACTCTCCTGTTGTCGGCCCTTTGTCACAAGGGGGGGCGATTGTCCAGCAATCAGGCCCCTTTGTGGCACCCAACCGGATTGTGATTGTGGCGGGTTGGCCGGTGGGGGCCGATCTGTGGTATCATCGCCCTGTGACCCCTGTTTTTTTGTTCCCGAAATGCTGAGGAGGCCCGCCATGACCCGAAAGATTTCCAATATTTCCCGCCGTGCCATGTTGGCGGGGGCCGCTGCCATGCCGCTGGCGGGTGGTTTTTCTGCCGGGGCCTTTGCCGGTGCGCCGATGCTGGGTGCAAAAACCGCGCGGTTCAACCGGATTGCTTTGGGCGGTTTTGATGTGACCACCATTCTGGCGGCCTCGCGCCGTATTCCCGACCCGCAAAACATCTTTGGTCTTAATGTCACGGCGCAGGATTTTGCTGCCGCCTCGGCTGGCGCGCATATCCCGGCTGACATGACCCGGTTCTTTTTCACCCCGACGGTGGTCAACACCGGGGCGGAACTGATCCTGTTTGATACCGGGGTGTCGGCCGGCGGAACCGTCGCCGCACTGACCGAGGCGGGGTATACGCCCGATCAGGTCGACGTGGTGGTCATCACCCATATGCACCCCGACCATATTGGCGGGCTGATGATTGACGGCGCGCCCACCTATCCCAACGCCCGCTATGTTACCGGCGCGGTCGAGTTTGATGCCTGGGACATGTCGGGCAATGAAACCTTTGAGGCGCAGATGCGTCCGCTGGCTGAACGCACGGAATTCATCACCGATGGGGATGCTGTTGCCAGTGGCATCACCGCGATGGACGCGTTTGGCCATACGCCGGGCCACATGACATACATGTTGGAAAGCGATGGCAAACAGTTGTTGCTGGGCGCGGATTTTGCCAATCATTACGTCTGGTCGCTGGCCTATCCTGACTGGCAGGTGCGCTTTGACCAGGACAAGGATATGGCCGCACTAACCCGGCGGCGGATACTGGACATGCTGTCGGCGGACAAATTACCGATGGTTGGCTATCACATGCCCTGGCCCGGTATCGGCTTTGTGCAAACCCGTGGTGACGGTTTTCATTATGTGCCGCATTCCTATCAGTTGATCCTTTGACGTGATGCACCGCCCGGACTGAACGGCGAAACGCAGCAGGAACGGATGTGGTCAGTACCCGGTTTGCGGTCGCACCCGGCTGCCATCAGTGAACCGTGACAGGCGGAAATCATGCGGGTCCACCACGGGCGTGGTGCCTGTGACAAGGTCGGCCATCAGCCGCCCCGCGCCGGGACCGATGCCAAAGCCGTGGCCGGAAAACCCGGTGGCGATGAACAGCCCTGCCAGATCATTCACCGGGCTGATCACCGGGATTGCATCCGGGGTCACGTCGATCATCCCGGCCCAGCTTTGCAGTATTTCGGCCCCCTCGAGCAGTGGAAAGGCACGGCGTGCCCTGGCCCAGCAGGCACGCAGCACCCGCGCGGACGGGTCCGGGTCCAGGGTGCGACAGCGTTCAAAGGCGGTTTCATCGGTTGGCAACCAGCGGCGTGGTTCGCGCGCCTCGTCGTGCCAGCGCCCCGACAGGCGAAACCGTAACGAACGCCAATCGGCGGCCAGTGCAGGCAGGAACGCGCGGGCAAGGCGAAAGCTGTCCGGCACGATGTCGACAATGTTTTCATTCGCGGTGGCCACGTTATATCCGCCATCTGCCCGCTTGCGCAGGGCAAAGCCCGCTGTGCCAAGGGACACCTGCGGGCCGCCGTCGATGCGGGATGTGCGCATCACCGTGTTCAGCACCTTGAGCTGGGGCAGCTCTACCCCCGCATTGCCGGCAAACAGCCGCGACCAGGCCCCGCCTGCCAGTACCACCTTGTCACAGGCCACCCGCCCGCGTTCGGTCATGACGCCAGCAATGCGCCCCGCCGCCACTTCGACACTGCGTACCGCGCACCGGGTCAGCAGATGTGCGCCTTTGTCGCGCGCGGCCTCGGCGATGGCGGGGGTGGCCCATTGCGGTTCGGCCCGCCCGTCGTCTGGGGTATAAAGGCCGGTGCCTGTGGCCCCGTGATGGCCGGGCAGAAGGCTGTCCATTTCGGGCCCGCGAACGATGCGGCTTTGGATTTGATGGGGGGCCAGGTGTTCGGCCCAGCGTTCGTATTCGGCCTGTTTTTTGGCGGTCGGGGCCGCATATAGGATGCCGGCCCTGGTATAGCCCGTCTTGCGCCCGGTGCGCGCGTCCAGCCCCTGCCAGATGCGGTTGGACACGGCCATCAGCGGGATTTCACGCGGGTCACGCAGGGCAATACGCACCCAGCCCCAGTTGCGCGAGGACTGCTCGCCGCCGATCCGGCCCTTTTCGCACAGCAGCACCGACAGCCCCCGTTCGCACAGTTCCAGCGCGGTCGATGCGCCAATTATACCGCCGCCGATCACCACCACGTCAACACGGGCAGGCAGGCAGGGGTCGGATTGGACAGGTGTCAGGGTTGGGCCGGGCATAGGCATATTTAGGCACAAAGCGGGCCATGAGGAAATGGAATTCTGTTGGGGTCAGGACGGATCACGCCAGCGGTTGACCATCGGATAGCGCCGGTCAAGCCAGAAGGAACGCGGCGTCAGGCGCGCGCCGGGGGCGGATTGAAAGCGTTTGTATTCGCTGATGTAAATCAGGTGCTCGATGCGTTTTGCCACGTCCCGGTCAAACCCGGCGGCAACGCAGTCGGCAATTGATCCGTCACCATCCACCAGTATTTCCAGCAGGGCATCCAGGTCCGGGTAATCGGGCAGGCTGTCGCTGTCTTTCTGGTCGGCGCGCAGTTCTGCGCTGGGCGGTTTGTCGATGATCCGCGCTGGAATGACCTCACCCGCAGGCCCCATCATCCAGTCACGGCTGTTGGCATTACGCCACCGGCAGGTTTCAAACACCCGCGTTTTGTAAAGGTCCTTGATCGGGTTATAGCCGCCCGCCATGTCGCCATAGATCGTGGCATAGCCCACCGCGACCTCGGATTTGTTGCCCGTGGTCAGCAACATTTCGCCAAACTTGTTGGACATCGCCATCAGCAGCAGACCGCGCAGGCGGGACTGAATGTTTTCTTCTGTCAGGTCCTCGTCCAGCCCGGTGAACAGGGGGGCAAGGGTGTTGGTGATGGCCGCGCGCCCCTCAGATATCGGCACATAATCATACCGGCATCCCAGTGCCCTGGCGGCAATTTCGCCATCCTCCAGCGAATCGGCAGAGGTATATTCAGACGGCAGCATCACACAGCGCACGTTGTCGGGTCCCAGCGCATCCACGGCAATCGCCGCCACCAGCGCCGAATCAACCCCGCCGGACATGCCAAGCAGCACCTTTTTGAACCCGGTTTTAGCCATGTAGTCGCGCAAACCCGTGACCATGACGCGGTAATCTTGTTCCCAGGCGTTGGGGTGGCTGTGTTTTTCACCCTCTTCAATCCGCCACCCATCCGGGGTGCGCGTCAGGTCCACATGGGTCACTACCTCGTCAAATACCGGCAATTTCAGCGCCAGCGCACCGCCCGGATTCAGCGCGAATGTGCCGCCGTCAAACACCTGATCGTCCTGCCCGCCAACCATATTGAGATAAATCAGCGGCAAACCGGTTTCGGTGACACGGGCGACCATGTGGTTCAACCGGACATCGAACTTGTCACGGTAATAGGGCGATCCGTTGGGAATCAGCAGGAATTCGGCCCCGGTTTCGGCCAGTGTTTCGGCCACATCCATGTACCAGGCATCTTCGCAGATCGGGCTGCCGATACGGGTGTCAGCGACCGAATATGGCCCGCCCAGGGGCGCGGCATCAAAGATGCGTACCTCGTCAAACACGGTTTCATTGGGCAGGTGATGTTTCAGGGATTTGCCGGTGATCTTGCCGCCATTAAGGATCAGATAGGCGTTGAAAAGCTGGTTGTTTTCAACCCACGGCCCGCCAATGGCCAGTGCCGGGCCATCGGCGCAATCGGCGGCCAGCGCGCGGATCGCATCGATTGCCGCCATGTGAAAGGCCGGCTTTATCACCAGATCCTGGGTGTTGTAGCCGGTGATGAACATTTCCGGCAAAGCCACCAGATCGGCCCCGGCGGCACGCCCCTGTTTCCAGGCATCGCGTGCCTTGGCCGCATTGCCGGACAGATCCCCGACAACCGGGTTCAATTGTGCCAGTGTCACGCGAAATTGGTCTGCCATGTCACCCTCTTGCCCACTGCACTGACACATGCATTTACCAGATCAAGAGGCAAGGAAAAGAGATATTGCG
>DAOUPC010000152.1 GCA_030626365.1 Paracoccaceae bacterium | reverse complement strand
GATTTACACATGATAAGGACGCAGGCATGAACAAACCGCTAAAGCAGCATCTGATCGACCCCGAGATCTGCATTCGCTGTTACACCTGCGAGATGACCTGTGGTCTTGAGGCCATCAGCCATGATGACAACAACGTCGTCATCGATGTCTCAAAATGCGAATTCTGCATGGATTGCATTCCCGTGTGCCCCACCGGGTCAATCGACGAATGGCGCGTGGTGGCCGAACCCTATTCACTGGATGACCAGTTCGGCTGGGAAGACCTGCCTGCCCAGCAGGAAATTGGCGAAGGCCAAGAGGCTGACACCGGGCTTGAGGCGCTGGATGATGCCATGGCCATCCTTCTGGCCGAGGCCCACAAAGGGGCCGGCGGCAAGGCCCGCGCACCGGCCAGTGCCGCCAAGCCGACCATCAACATGTATAATCTGGGCAAACCGGCCGAGGCCACCGTGCAGGGCAACTATCGCCTGACGGACGAGGCCAGCGATGGCGATGTGCGTCACATTATTCTGGATATGGGCGGCCTGCCGTTCCCGGTGCTTGAAGGTCAAAGTGTTGGCATCATCCCGCCGGGCACGGACGCTGATGGAAAACCGCATTTGCCCCGGCTTTATTCCGTGTCCAGCCCGCGTGATGGCGAGCGGCCCAATTTCTATAATGTGTCCCTGACCGTAAAACGCGAACCGAACGGGATCTGTTCGAACTATGTCTGTGACCTTAAGGCGGGGGACCGGGTTAAACTGACTGGCCCGTTCGGGGCCACCTTTTTGTTGCCGTCCGACCCGGAAACCAACCTTTTGATGATCTGCACCGGCACCGGATCGGCCCCGTTTCGTGGGTTTACCATGCGGCGCCAGCGGGAAAACCCGTCACTTACCGGGTCTTTGACCCTGGCATTCGGGGCACGCCGGCAAGAGGAACTGCCCTATTTCGGGCCGCTAAAGAAAGTACCGGAAAGCTTTATGAAAAAGCTGTTCGCCTTTAGCCGGCAAGAGGACGGGCCAAAACAATACGTGCAGGACCGTTTGCGCGACGAGGCCGGGCAAGTCAGTGAATTGCTGAAAGATCCCAAGGGTCATATTTATATTTGCGGCCTCAAGGCCATGGAACAGGGCGTGGAAGAGGCGCTTTCGGATATTGCCCGCGGGGTCGGGCTGGATTGGGCAGAATTGCGTGACACAATGCGCGAAGATGGCCGTTATCACGTGGAAACCTACTGAAATGACTAAAACTTCTACCGGGACAACCAAGGCCCCTTTCGTGCATGAAATCCGTGTTGGCTGGGGTCATTGCGACCCGGCAAGCATCGCCTTTACCGGCCACCTGCCGTGGTTTGCGTTGGAAGCGATCGATTCCTGGTGGGAAACGCACCTGGGCGGCGATGGCTGGTTTCAGTTGAATATCGACCGCAATATTGGCACGCCTTTTGTCCACATGAGCTTTGATTTCAGTGCGCCGGTAACCCCCCGGCACCGGTTGATGTGCGAGGTGACCCCAGTGCGGCTTGGCACGAAGTCGATCGAATTCCGGGTTATTGGGCGTCAGGATGGCAAACAGTGTTTTGAGGGCCGGTTCGTCAACGTATTTGTAATTTCCGATCAGCATGGAAAATCAATACCAGCCCCGTCAGACATCCGCGCGATCATTGAACCGCTGCTGCTAACTTTGCCCATAGAAGCAAAATAATGCAGTTTTAACCTGCGAATCCGGTGAAAATATTTGAATGCGGCGGTCTGGCGTCGTAGTTTCATGCAATATTGTTCACAATTGGCGTTCCGAATGACCGAAATCACCAATTTCCGCGGTGAGACAACATCCCAGTCTCAGACCGATCAGGTCAAGGCCTCGGTGAGCGGTCTGATCATCCGGGTTGGTGAACGGGTGCGCAAGGCGCGTGAACGCAAGGGCATCCCGCGCCGGGTGCTGTCGGAAATGTCGGGCGTATCGCCGCGCTATCTGGCCCAGCTTGAGGCAGGCGAGGGCAACATTTCAATCGGGCTGTTGCAGCGGGTGGCGATTGCATTGGATCACCGGATTGACTGGTTGATGGGCGAGGATGACCCGTGGACCTCGGATGCCTTGCGGGTGGCTGACCTGTTTCGTGGGGCCAACATGGACGTGCAAAAGGCGGTTTTGCGCACGCTTAGCCCCGAACCGGTGGAAACAAGGCGGGCGCATCGTTTGTGCCTGATCGGTCTGCGTGGCGCGGGGAAATCGACCCTTGGGGCGCTGGCAGGCCAGGCCCTGGATCTGCCGTTTGTCGAACTGAACGACGAAATCGAAGAACAAAGCGGCATGCCGGTCAACGAGGTGATCGCGCTGTATGGCCAAGAAGGATATCGCCGGCTTGAGGCGCAGGCAATCAGCCGGGTAATTGCCACGCATGACGATATGATTCTGGCCGTGGCAGGCGGGATCGTGGCCGACCCCGAGGCATACAACCTGTTGCTGGGGCATTTCCACACCATCTGGCTGCGGACCTCTCCGGATGAACACATGGCACGGGTCCGCGATCAGGGGGATGAACGGCCAATGGCCGGAAACATCGAGGCAATGGACCAGTTGCGGTCGATCCTGACCAGCCGCGAGGCGCTTTATGGCAGGGCACTGGCCCGGCTGGATACGTCCGGGCAGGGCATCGACGCATCGCTGGCGCAACTGCTTGGGTTGATCCGGGACCGGCAGTTTCTGGGTTAAGGCGATGAAGGTCCGCCATGTCGTGATATCGGGAAGCGAGGCCGGGGCCGTGACCCTGGCGCAGGCGCTGATGCAACCGGGGTTCGTGACAACACTGATCGAACCGGATGTACACGCGGGCGACCGTGCCCGGTTCTTTCTGGGCCGCGTGGCGCGCGACCATGACCCGGCCGTCTTGACCCCTGCAATTACCGCGGATGACCGGGCGCTTTGCACCGCTGACATTGTGGTTGATGCACCGCCGGGTGCGTTGGGGTTGCGGTCTGACGCGCTGATGCTGGCCACGGATTCGGGTGGGGCGCCTGCGCCGGGGGTGGTCAGGTTTCATTTGTTTGCCCCGGCACATATGCGCCGATTGGTGGAAATCACACCGGGGCCGGATACGCCCGCCGACAGGGTGCAGGCCGCCATGGATCTGGCCCGTGACATGGGGCGAATACCTGTTCTTGCCACGGCTGGTCTGCCATCGGTTGGCACAAGGTTGCAACGGCGATTGTACGAAACCGCCGAGGGGATGTTGCTGCAAGGGGTCATCCCACACGAGTTGGACGAGGCGATGGTGGCCTATGGGTTTGATCTGGGGCTGTTCGAGGCACAGGATTTGATCGGGCTGGATGTGGCCTATGGGGATCGCAAGCGGAGCGCCCGACCGGCGATGGTTTTTGACCGGATGGTACAAGAGGGGCGCCTTGGCAAAAAGGCTGGTGTGGGCTGGTATCGTTATCCGGGCGGTGGTGGCGCGGTGATTGATCCGCTGCTAGAGGATCTGATCCGCGAAGAGGCCCGGTTCGCCGGTGTCCAGGGCCGCCATTTCACGGTCAAAGAGATGCAAAAAACCCTTGTACAGGCTCTGATAAACGAAGGTATGGCGATATTGGCCGACGGCATCGCCACGGCTGGCGACATTACCAGGGCTGCAATCCACGGGCTGGGGTATCCACCTGCACGGGTGGGCGATAAACCCACGCAAAGACAGCCCGCCGGGTTTGAAGACCTGTTGCTTTTGGGATCAGACCGGGCCCCGTAACCAGCCCGGTTCAAACGTGACTGACTGCAATCCGCAAAACCGGATGACACGGGCCAGTTCAGACTCTAATTGCGCAGTTTTGGCCGAAGTCCAGCGGGTTTTACGTTCTGGCCACAGGGCGCGGACATTTAGTGTTCCACTATCACGCCGGGCCTTCATGTCGATCCGCCCGATCAACCGGTCGCGTTGCAGCAACGGGAAAACATAATACCCGTATTGCCGTTTGGCGGCGGGCACGAACACCTCGATCCGATAGTGAAAACCAAACAATCGCTGTGCCCGTGCCCTGTCCCGCAGGGCCGGGTCAAACGGGCTTAGAACCCGGATGCGTCCTGGCGGTGGGGCAATCTGATCTGCCTGTTCCCTGACATTTGGGCGGGCAAAGCAACGCCGCAAAGACCCGTCCTGAGCGATGATATCGACCTCGATAATTTCACCCGATGCCAACCGGGATGCGCACCATGTCTTTGCCTCGGGGGTGGTCACGGTGGCCCAGAATGCGGCCAGTTCGACAGGCGTGGCAAACCCCAGCCGGTCCAGCGCCGCGCCACAGCACCAATCGACGGTTTCGCGTTCGTCGGGTTGGCTTGCGTGGTCCAGAAGCCCGGTATCAATCACCCGTTCGCTTAGGTCATAGCGTTTCTGGAACCCTTGCCGCCCGGTCACCGCCAGTGCGCCGCTGCGCCACAGGTATTCCAGCGCGGTCTTGGACGGGTGCCAGTCCCACCAGCCACCGCTGCCTTTCTGTTCGTCCTTGCCCACATCAGACGAAGAAACCGGCCCGTGATCGCGCACATGACGCAGTACCGTTTCAAACTGGTCCTCGAACCCGTCACGCCGCCAGTTGCGCCAGCGTGATTTCAGCACCTCGGCGTCGCGCCGGAATCGCAGGTGCCAATGTGGATAATAGGCCATCGGGATCACGGCAGCATCGTGGGTCCAGTGTTCAAACAATCCCTTTTCGCCTTCATAGAGCCGCTTTAGGTGTTTTGATCGGTACGTGGCCCGGCGTGAATAAAGGATCATGTCATGGGCGCGCGCAACGGTGTTGATACTGTCAAGCTGCACAAAACCAAGCCGTTCAATCAGCGCCAGAAGGTCGGCCCCTTTGGCCGGGCCAACCGGGGCTTCGCCCAGCGCGTGACGATCCAGAAACAGCCGGCGGGCCGCAGGGTTTTCAAGCTGCAGAACCGCCAAAAGAGTTAGCGCCGTTTCAGCGTGTCACCAAAGGCGATCTTTGGGGTCAGGGTGATGATCCGGTCACTTTCAACCGGCGGATCGGCCATCTGCGCGGCGATAATTTCTGCCGCCTTGCGCCCGATTTCCAACCGGCAGGCATCCATTGTTGCCAGTTGGCGTGGCAGGCCCTGCAACAATTCGACCCCGTTGAACCCGGCCAGGCCGATCTGCCCCGGCACGTCGATCCCTTCGTCCAGCAGGTACAGCAACCCACCCGCCCCGATCATGTCGTTCGAATAAGACAGGAAATCCAGTTCAGGGGACCGGTCAAGCATGGCCTTGGTCATTTCACGCCCCTTGGCCAGCGCCGATCCGCCGGAATAGAAATCCCGGTCTTCTATTTCGACCCCGCCTTTGGCCAATGCTTCGGTAAAGCCCTCGAACCGCTTACGGGCGCGGTGATCCAGCGGCATCTTGGTGCCCATGAACCCGATATGACGATACCCGGCCTTCAGGATCGCCTTGGCCATTTCCGCCCCGGCACGGCGATGGGAAATGCCGACCATGGCATCGATCGGCTTGCCGTCTGTGTCCATGATCTCGACCACGGGAATGCTGGCGGCCTCAAGCATGGCGCGGGCCGCGTCAGAGTGTTCCAACCCGGCGATGATCACCCCGGATGGGCGCCAGGACAGCATTTCGTACAAGACCCGGTCTTCCTTTTCCGGCAAATAGTCGGTCACGCCGACCACCGGTTGCAGTTCTGTATGTTCCAGCACCTGATTGATGCCGGTCAGGACCTCGGGAAAGACCATGTTGGACAGGGACGGGATGATCACCGCCACCAGGTTCACCCGGTTCGATGCCAATGCCCCGGCGATCTTGTTGGGCACATAGCCAAGTTCCTTGGCGGCGGCCTGAACGCGGGCGCGGGTGGCGGCGGATACATCGCCACGATTGCGCAGCACCCGGCTGACGGTCATTTCGGATACGCCCGATGCCTCAGAGACATCGCGCAGGGTAAGGGGACGTTTGGAATCAGTGGCCAAGGCAATTTTCCAGATTTAACTGAATTGATGTTAGGCAATCCGTCGTTCGTGTTCAACCGCGATGCAAAAGCAATGACAAGCCGGAATTTCCCGGTTAAGCACGCGGTAAGCGACTCCGTGGCTCAACTGGATAGAGCAGCCCCCTCCTAAGGGGCAGGTTACAGGTTCGAATCCTGTCGGGGTCGCCAAACCTTTGTGGGTAAATCGTTGGCAAGATTTTGGCATGCGTTTGACGCCCATCCGCCATTACGATTTATGTGCGTGCGCGGCTGGCGAAAAGGCATAACGGCAGCTTTTAGGGCTGACGTTTGGATCAGGAAAACGGTTAAGTTTTCAGGTGGTTGACGGATTTTGTTTCAGAAAATTGTAGGTATTTTGTAGGTGTGAGCGGTGTTGCCCGAAAAGCAACGGTAAAATGTCCTCTGTGCGGGACTGGACGGAGCTTCGCCGCTAATGATCCAAGGTCTGTAGTCTTGCGCACTCAGCGGCGTGCAGTCTACACTCTCTTAATCAACCGTTGAGGGAATTATGGACGTATCACAGGTTATAAATCTTGCAACGTGGGTTGCTGACAATCTTCCTCAAGTCTCAAAGAGTTATGGGCAGCTCCACCAAAAACTTGATCACAACGCCAAGCAGCCTCAGAAGGAACCGCTTCGCGACCAATTTCAGAACCTTACTGAAATGCTCGATGAAATGTCGTTTGAGCATCTCACGAACGAAGAACTTGATCTATTGCGTGACTTGGAAGCTCTGCAATACCTCGGGCACCTTGGGTGGAAGTTTGTAAACGACACAATTACCACCAGCGACTTTGATCCCGCCTCCGCTGCCGCCGACATTCAAGTCGCAATGCAAAAGCTCAACGAAACTACCCAGAAACTAAAAAACACTCAGAACGCATTGCGTGGGCTTGGCTTAGAAATGTTCAACGATGAACAGGTGATGATGGGGCTTCCGCTTGTTCGGGTCAGGTTCAAGGAAGAAGCCTCAGTAGACGACATTGCCCGCCTTAAGAAGTGGACGGCTGACTGGTATGACATTACCCG
>DAOUPC010000263.1 GCA_030626365.1 Paracoccaceae bacterium | reverse complement strand
CGGGGAACACGGCCCCGACCGGGTGACGACCCAGCAACTGGCCGACGTGATCGGCATCAGCCAGCCTGCGATTTTCCGTCATTTTCCCACCAAGGCCGATATCTGGCTGGCGGTGGGAAAGGTGATTGCCGCCCCGGTTCCCGCATCTGATGCGGGGGGTGATACGGGGGATGATGCGGGGGATAACACCGGCGATGATACGGATGACAACGACGATCCGCTGGCGGTTCTGCACCGGCTGATGGCGCGTCATCTGGGCCAGATCGCCAGGACCCCGGCAATTCCGGCAATCCTGTTTTCACGCGAATTGCACGCCGAAAACGAGGCATTGCGCAGTCATTTTGAAACCGTGATGCACCGCCGCCGCGCCGGGTTGTCCCGGCTGATCGAACGGGCGCAGGCAAAGGGGCAGTTGGGCCGGGGGGGGCAGTCCGGGGACATTGCCGCCCTGCTGCTGGCGGTGATTCAGGGGGTGGCGATGCGCTGGTCGCTGGAAAATCAGGGCTTTGACATCGAGGTTGAGGGCACCCGTCTGATCCGCGTGCTGACCGCCAGTTTGCAGCACGATTGATGGCGGCAGGGCACATATATTCGCCGACCGCGATATGTCGCACATTTGTTTCTTGTTTCGATGGGGTGCCTGTTTAGACTGTTCTCAATATGATTGACGCCCGGGGGGGGCGCGATAACAGATTTTTCTGGGAGGGAATTTATGGCACATGTTGTTGTTTTGGGCGCAGGCCTTGGCGGGGCAATTCAGGCGTTTGAACTGAAAGAGACGCTAAGCGCGGGCGACAAGATCACGGTTATTTCAAACAAGCCGTATTTTCAGTTCACACCGTCCAACCCCTGGGCCGGGGTGGGCTGGCGTAAGAAAAAGGATATTACCGTTGATCTTGATCCGGTGATGTCGCGACGCGGGATCGACTTTATCTGCGATGGCGCGGCCAAGCTGGACCCGGACAGCAACACCATCACATTGCAAAGCGGACGAGAGGTCAGCTATGACTATCTGGTCATCGCCACCGGTCCCGACCTGGCCTTTGACGAGATCGAAGGGTTCGGGCCGGACAAGTTTACCAATTCGGTTTGCCATGTCGAACACGCCGAAATCTCGGGCGACAACTGGGAAGGTTTTTGTGCCAATCCCGGCCCGATCGTGGTGGGTGCGGTCCAGGGCGCGTCCTGTTTCGGGCCGGCCTATGAATACATAATGACCATCGACACCGACCTGCGCCGGCGCAAGATCCGCGATAAGGTGCCAATGACTTTTGTCACCTCGGAACCCTATATCGGCCACTTGGGTCTTGGCGGGGTGGGCGACACCAAGGGCATGCTGGAAAGCATCTTTCGGGATCGTGACATCAAGTGGATCACCAATGCCAAGGTCGACAAATTCGAGGAACACGCGGTGCATGTCACCGAGGTGAACGAGGATGGATCGGAAAAGAAAAAGCACGAAGTGGCGTTTGATTATGCCATGATGCTGCCGGCCTTCCGCGGTATTCCGGCGGTGATGGGGATCGAGGGGCTGGTCAATCCGCGCGGTTTCATCACGGTTGATGAATTCCAGCGCAATGCCAAATACCCCAACATCTTTGCCATCGGTGTGTGTATCGCCATCGCGCCACCGGTTGTAACGCCGGTGCCGACCGGCGTGCCAAAGACCGGTTTCATGATCGAAAGCATGGTGACGGCAACCGCACATAACCTGCCAAAGATCATCGCCGGGCAAGAGCCCACCGAGTTGCCCACCTGGAACGCCTTTTGTCTGGCCGATTTCGGGGATCGCGGTGTTACCTTTCTGGCCATGCCGCAGAACCCGCCGCGCAATGTCACCTGGGCCGCCGAAGGCAAGTGGGTGCATTGGGCCAAGCTGGCGTTCGAGTGGTATTTCATCCGCAAGATCCGCAAAGGCGTGAGCGAGCCTTTCTATGAAAAGGCCATCATGAAGATGATGAAGGTCAACAAGATCAAATCCTGACCGTCTGGCTGACCGGGAGTGTTCGGTGGGATACCTGATTGCCAAGGCCCTGATTTCGGGCATCATCATTGCCATTGTCTCAGAGGTGGCCAAACGCGCGCCGGGTCTTGGCGCGCTGATTGCCTCGTTGCCGTTGATTTCGGTGATGGGGATGATCTGGCTTTGGCGTGACAAACCGGACGCGGTGCATATGGCCGAACACGCCACGGCCACCTTCTGGTATGTCATGCCGTCGATGCCGATGTTCCTGCTTATCCCGATGCTGTTGCATCGCGGATGGGGATTTTGGCCTGCTTTGATCGCCGGTTGCGTGCTGACCATTGTTCTTTATCTGGCGATGACGTGGGCATCGGCGCGGTTGGGTTTCCGGCTTTGATTTTGCGGTTCCTGCGGGGGGTTTCAGATGCCGGTGCCCGCTAACCATATGCGATTCCCGGTGATTTCAGGCCAGCGAGTCCCGGCAGTTTTGGGAATTGATGTAATTCAAATGCGATAAATCTCTTGCTTATGAGGTGGACACACCCCATATGGGCCTTGCGACGTTACGCTATCGACCCCACTGCTCCTAATGGCTCAGTCTTCGATCATGCACTGACCTTGCCGATCTGCCACATTCTGTGGGCAGCACAACCTAGGAGATACGACGATGGCAACTGGCACCGTAAAATGGTTCAACACAACCAAAGGTTTTGGCTTTATCGCACCCGATGGCGGCAGCAAAGACGTGTTTGTACACATCTCAGCTGTTGAGCGTTCGGGCCTGACCGGCCTGGCCGACAACCAGAAAGTCACCTTTGACATTGAGCCCGGCCGTGATGGCCGTGAGGCCGCGATCAACATTTCGCTGGCTTAACCCTGCCGGTCCGCAACCCGGACCAAAGGAACGAATTCGAGGCCGGGCCGCTTTGCGCAGCCCGGCCTTTTTTGTGGTGCAGGCCCCCACCCGGGCGGGGGCGGGCATTTTTTCAAACCACGGCGGCAATGCTTAACGATTTTTGGCGACCTGAGCGGTCAGCGCCAGAACGTCCGGCCCAAGGGCCGCAACGATATGCCTGACGCCTTTTGCATTGGGGTGCAGGCCATCATCCTGCATCATATCAAGGGCCGCACGCCCATCTGCGCCCATGATCCCGGACAGAAAGTTTGCCGCATAAAGCACGTCATACTTTGCGGCCAGGTCGGGATAGATCGTATCAAACGCGGCTTTATAGTCGGGGCCGTAATTGCCCGGCGCAATCAGCCCCACCAACAGAACCCTGACCTGTGCGGCGCGCGCGGCGGCAAGGATCGTGTCCAGATTGGCCCGTGCTGCATCCGGGGCAATCCCGCGCAGCAGATCATTGCCGCCAAGGGCAACGATCATCGCGTCAACCTCGGGGGTCAGTGTCCAACCCACCCGCGCGGCCCCGCCGGCGGTGGTGTCGCCGGAAACACCTGCGTTGATCAGCGTCACCTCGCCGCCCTGCGCAATCAGCCATGCCTCAAGCTGTGCAACGAACCCATCCTGCGGGTTCAGCCCGTACCCCTGGGTCAGGCTATCGCCCAATGCGGCGATCGTTATCGGCCCGGCCGTGGCCGCAAAACCGCACAAACCAAAAACAAGTCCCAGAATCATCTTGCGCATTTCGGTGGTGGCTCCATATCAGAACAATGTATTTAGCAGGTATCAGGCCATGAGCGACCCAATTATTTCCCTTCAAGATGCCTCTTTGTCACTGAATGGCAATGCCGGGACTGTCG
>DAOUPC010000154.1 GCA_030626365.1 Paracoccaceae bacterium | reverse complement strand
TGCGTCCGCTTCGGGATGCATCAGGGCGGGGTCAAGTTTGGGCAGGAAATTGGCCAGCGTTTCCGCATTGGCCGGGACGGCAGCGCCAAAAATCGCTGCTATCATTACTGTCAGGGCTGTGAACCAGCCAGCAAGGGCGCGCTTTAGCTGCAAGGCACCTCTCCTGTATTATGGGTGGGTGCCTGGGGGGCGCGTGTTGTTTTTTTCGTGGTGGCCAGCGGGGGGCCACGGGTATTGTGCCAGTATTGCGCCGGGTTACGAATGGTTGCGCTGGCGGTATGCCAGCCGGCAACCGACGTGGCGGTTTCAAGAGGGGCGAACCGGGCCTCTGTCTGGGTCACGGCCACATGGGAAAGGGCGCATAACGGGCAGGTCTGGCAGTCGGGGCAATCATCCGGGTTGGGCACGGGGGTGCCATCCAGATTGACCTGAATTTCGACCACACCGTATTCGCCGCAAATTTCAATCCAGTCACCGCCTGCCGCCTGCACCGGTTGGGGCGCAACCAGTTGCACCACCAACAACAGAATCCCCAAGCCAGCCCCAAACAGCCGTCGCAGGACGGTGCCGGGCAGATAAGGAAAAGAGGGAACGCAAAGGCGCATGGGTTATTTCAGACCTTGGTGAAACATATCTTGATTACTGAATAGATTAGGAAAGTGAACCGTTCCTTGACATAGGTCATGAACATTCGCAACTTGTGAATCACTCGGCAGCAACCGGAATCTGCGCCATCTGACATTGCTGCCAAAGCGCGCCAAGGGCCGTGACCAGATGGTCCAGATCCGCCTCGGTGTGGACCGGGGATGGGGTGATGCGCAGACGCTCGGTTCCCTTTGGGACGGTGGGATAATTGATCGGCTGTATATAGATGCCATATTCATCCAGCAACGTATCCGAAATGAACTTGCACTTGACCGGATCGCCAACCATCACCGGAATGATGTGGCTGGGGTTGGGAATGTGCGGAATACCGATTGCATCCAGCCGCGCGCGCAGTTGCGCCACGCGGGTCTTTTGCAGATCCCGTTCGCCGGATGACCCTTTCAGATGGCGCACCGACGCGGCCGCCCCGGCGGCAACCGCCGGCGGCAAGGCGGTGGTAAAGATGAACCCGCTGGCAAAGCTGCGCACAAAGTCGCACAATTCGTCCGACGCGGCGATATAGCCACCGACCACGCCAAATGCCTTGCCCAATGTGCCCTCGATCACCGTAATGCGATCCATCAGCCCCTCGCGTTCGGCAATGCCGCCACCGCGCGGGCCATAAAGGCCAACGGCGTGGACCTCGTCCAGATAGGTCATCGCGCCGTATTTATCGGCCAGATCACATATTTCGCGGATCGGGGCGATGTCGCCATCCATCGAATAGACGCTTTCAAAGGCAATCAGCTTGGGCGCGTCTTTCGGTGCCGCGGCCAGCTTTGCCTCAAGGTCGGCCACATCATTGTGGTTCCAGATCACCTTGGCGGCGCGCGAATGGCGGATGCCTTCGATCATCGAGGCGTGGTTCAGGCTGTCGGAGAACACAATACAGTCAGGTATCTGCGAGGCCAGCGTGCCCAGGGCGGCCCAGTTCGACACATAGCCCGAGGTAAACAGCAACGCCGATTCCTTGCCATGCAGATCGGCCAGTTCCTGTTCAAGAAGGACATGGTGGTGGGTGGTGCCGGCAATGTTGCGCGTACCCCCTGCCCCTGCGCCGCACTGATCCAGCGCGCCGTGCATGGCCGCCAGAACATCCTTGTGCTGGCCCATGCCCAGATAGTCGTTGGAACACCAGATCGTCACATCCCGTTGCCCGTTCGGGCCAAACTGTTTGGCCCCCGGAAACGCCCCGCAATGGCGTTCAAGGTCAATAAAGACACGGTAATTGCCTTCGTCCCGCAACTGGGACAAACGGTGCCGGAAATAGTCCTGATACTGCATGGTGGTCTCCGCGCTTGGTGCTTGGGCGTAATGTGACCCTTTGCGCCGCCCCGGTCCTTGACAATGGTCAAGCCCGGTTGCGCCACATGTAATTCCATGCAAACAGGGCGCAACCTTGGGACGCAAGGGGGGGCACGAGGGGGTGCAATCCCGACCGGTTCCGGTGTACTATGCCACCCAGTCCGGAATCAGGCGTCGAAAAACAAAGCCATAAGGGTAAACATCCGTGCCGCTTGAAAAACACAAAGCCATTGCGCGTACATCGCTTTTTATCCGGACCTTGCCCGAAAAGCACGTCGAGCCCCTACTGAGCCGTGCGGTATTTCGTCACTATAACCGGGGCGAAACCCTGTTCATTCAGGACGAACAGACCACCGGCATCCACCTGATGCTGGAAGGCTGGGTCAAACTGTATCGCGTGGCCCCCAACGGGTCCGAGGCCGTGGTCAGCGTGTTCGCCCGTGGCGAAAGCTTTGGCGAGGCAATCGCGTTGCGCGGCGGGCACTATCCGGTATCAGCCGAGGCCGCGACCGATTGCGAATTGTTCATCCTGCCGACATCGGTTCTGGTATCAATGATGCACGAAGACCCGGATGTTGCGATATCCATCCTGGCCTCGACCTTTAGCCACCTGCATTCGCTGGTGGTCGAACTGGAACAGCTCAAGGCGCATACCGGGGCCCAGCGGGTGGCCGAATTCCTGCTGACCCTGTGCCAATGCGACAGCGGCGGTTGCGCGGTTCTGCTGCCTTACGACAAGGTGCTGATCGCCGGACGGCTGGGCATGAAACCCGAAAGCCTGAGCCGCGCCTTCAGCCGGTTAAAACCGCTGGGCATCACGATCAGGAAAAACCGCGCCGTCATCGACGACGTGAATCGCCTGCGCTCTTATGCCGAGGTTGACCCGGCACTGGCCTGGGCCAAGCCGGTTTAACGACCCGCGCGGCGTTTCGGGGTCAGATTTGGGGAACCAGATACAACCCCAGAATCAGCAACCCCACCAGCCCGATCACCCAAGAGAACCCGGCCAACCAGCCGGGGGCCTGCGCCAGCCCCAGAAACCGTGACAGGATCAGCCGGGCCTTGATCAGCGCAAGACCCAGAATGACCGCCCCGCTCAGGTGCCGGTCAATCCCGTGCGTCGCCACATAGGCCACGATGGCCGATCCGCCACTAAGGGCGATCAGCCAGACCCATGTGGTCACAAGTGTACGGTTCATCATGCGCCTAGCCCAACAGGTAAATCACCGGGAACAACAGCACCCAGACCAGATCGACCATATGCCAGAACGCCCCTGCCGCCTCGATGTTCTCGGGTTCGTTACGCCAGGCCACCAGCAACAAAATCACCACCCCCGCCACCACATGTGCCGCGTGAAACCCGGTTAGCAGATAGTAGAAGGTAAAGAACGGATGGGTGTCCCAGGCGATGCCATCGGCGGCCTTGGCCAAATATTCCTGCCCCTTGATCCACAAAAACACCACGCCCAGACCCGCCGCCGCAACCAGCGCGCCCCTTGCGGCACGGCCCATACCACGGCGTGCCCAGACCAGCGCCTGTGCTGCCAGAAACCCGCTGGACACCAGCACCACGGTATTCAGCGCCGCGCCCGTGCGGTTCAGGTGGTCCTGTGCGGCGCCAAATCCCGCCGGGTCAACCAGACGCACCCCCATAAAGGCAATCAGCCCGGCCCCGAACACCACCAGTTCGCTGATGATCAGCACCCACATCAGCAATTCACCCGGCAACCGGTTGTCGTGCCCCTGCCCGCCCGTGGCAGTGTCGCTCATCCGCCGACCAGTTGGCGATAGATTTGCGGTAATGCAAAGATAAGCCGCTCTGGCTCAGGTATCAGCGCAAAGCCACCCCGCCCGAACATGCGCGGAAACCAGCTTTTCCCGCTTTTGTCGATGGTGATGCCAAACACCGCCTGCCCGCCGCGCCGGGCTTCGCGGACCGCCATTGCCGTGTCTTCGATGCCGTGGCGCCCCTCGTAATGGTCCAGATCGTTGGGCTTGCCGTCGGTGATGACGATCAGCAACCGCCGCTTGCGCGACTGGGTGGCAAGGTCGGCCGACACATGCCGGATGGCCGCGCCCAACCGTGTGTAAAAACCGGGCCGCAACCCGCCCAGGCGCTGTTCCACCAGCGCGCCCATCGGTTCGTCAAAGCCCTTGCAGCGCTGAATATAGACCCGTTGGCGTTTCAGGGACGAAAACGCGTGAATGGCGAAATCATCACCACAGGCATCCAGCCCCCAGGCCAGCGCATCCAGTGCCTCGCGTTCGATATCGATCACCGAGCGCCCGGTCACCGCACTTTCGGTCGAGCGGGACACATCCAGCAGGATCGACACGGCCAGATCGCGCGCCTCGGGGCGTGACTGTTTCCAGACCCGTTCGTTTGCCTCGCCACTGGCGGCCATATCCACTTGCGCCCGCACGGCCGCCTCGACGTCCAGTTCGTCGCCATCCAGATGCCCGCGTGTCATGACGCGACCGGGGCGCAGGGCCTCGAACTGGCGTTTGACCGCACGGATACGGCGCGCGGCGGCAGGGTCATGGGCAAAGCCCGCGCCACCGGCATCTGCCACGCTGGTCAGGACACAAACGTGATCGGGCAGGTATTTCCCGATGCGCATATCCCATTCCGGGTACAGTATCTTGCCGGAAATGCGTTCCCGGTCCACGTCCTCGGGGGCCAGATCAAGGTGCAGTTTCAGACGCGTGGGCGGGGCCTTGGATATTTGACCAAGGCCAATTTCCTCTTGTTCGTCGGCGGCCTTTTTGGCGTTGTCTGGGTCGTCATCATCAACCCGGCGGTTCAGATTCAGGAACTCTGCCCAGCTTAGGATCGCCTCGAATTTATGCAGGATGAAACTGTCGGTGCGCTCGGCCTGGTCCGATTTACGGCGGCGCGCGCGCTGGGTCTTTTCGCTGCCCTCTTCGGGCGGACCATCGGTGTCGCGGCTTTCGGCCTCGTGGCCAGCGCTAAGTTGAAGTTTGCGCAGTTCCGGCCACAAAGGCACCGGGCGAAACGGGCGATACCCGCGCGGGGCGGTGAACCCCGACAGATCATCGTCACCGCTGACCGCCTGCCACATATCGCGCGCATCATCAGGCAGTTCAGCCCCCAGCATATGGCGCAAAACGCCCTCGACCCGGGCTTCGGTCCCTGGCAGGTTCATAACGGGACGCTGATGCAGGGTGGCACCGCAAAGCCCCTCGTACAGCCCTTTCAGGCCAGGCGCGTCGGCCAGTGTATCGCGCTGCATCACCAGCGCCGCCCGCAACGCCCTGAGATCACCACCAAGAGGATCATCCTCGGCCACGCGCCCCGGCAGATGCGCCGCCGCCGCCGCCAGCCACACATAAAGCGCCCCATTGGCCTCGCGGGCCGGGAACACCGCCAGGCGCGCGGGCAGGCGCAGGGTTTCCCCGTCAAAGCTGGTGCGTGGCAGAATTTCGGCCTCGGTGCCCAGACGGCGTCGCCAGCTTAGCCGGTGATGCGATGTCTCGTCCGGGGTTGCGCGCAAATCGGCCGCAGGGTTGCCCCCCAGCGCGCGAAAGAAAACAGCCAGCCGCCCTGCAACCTCAGAAAGGTCGACCGCGGCTCCCTCATGCGCGTCAGGCGCATCAAGGCGGCTGGCAAACTTGTGCCATAGTTTCCCGATGGTTTCTTCGGGTTCCCACGGCTCAAATCCGATCTTGACCACAGCCTTGGCCTCACCCAAAAACGGCTGTAACCAGATCAAGGAGCCCGCGTTTAACGTCCTCATCATCTGTAAGCGGTTCAATCATTGCCGCACGGATGGCGCGGTCCACGTTCATCCCCCCGGCGATTAGTGTAGCGGCGTAAACCACCAGACGGGTCGATACCCCTTCTTCCAGATCCTGGCCCTTGAGCCCCCGCAGCTTGCCCGCGAGGCGCACCAATGGCTGGCAACGTTCTTCCGGCAGGCCGCTTTCGGCGGCAACCACCTTGATTTCCAGATCAGGTGCCGGAAAATCGAATTCGACCGAGATGAACCGCTGACGGGTAGACGGTTTCAGGGTTTTCAGGATGTTCTGATAACCGGGGTTATAAGAGGCAACCAACATGAAACCGGGCGCTGCGGTCAGCTCCTCTCCGGTGCGGTCAATCGGCAGGATGCGCCGGTCATCGGTCAGCGGGTGCAGCACAACGGTCACGTCTTTTCGTGCCTCGACCACCTCGTCCAGATAACAGATCGCGCCTTCGCGCACGGCCCGTGTCAGCGGCCCGTCAACCCAAATGGTTTCCCCGCCCTTAAGCAGGTAGCGCCCGATCAGGTCCGAGGCGGCCAGATCATCATGGCAGGCCACGGTATAAAGCTTGCGACCAAGGCGCTCGGCCATATGCCCGACAAACCGTGTCTTGCCACAACCTGTTGGCCCCTTGAGCAGCATCGGCAGTCCATTTTCATGGGCCGCAGTAAAAATTTCGACCTCGTCGCCCTGCGCGAGGTAGAAGGGGGCGCTTGGCGCCCCCTTCTGATGTGTCATGGATCCATCCATGTCGCTCACTCCGCTGCCACGTCAGAGCTGATCAGCTCTTTGCGGGGAATGGCCAGTGCGTAGATGAACACCACCACGCCCAGTACCACAACGGCACCCGACCCAAAGCGCATCCAGTAAAACAGCGCCAGCTGGTCCTGAACGTCCATGAAGTATTCGCCGTTGACCCGCTGAAGTTGGGTCTGGATAGTTCCGGCAAAGGTCAGAACGAAGGTCATGAAGACCATGCCGCTCGACATCAGCCAGAAGGACACCATGTTCAGCACCTGATTGTACGGATCACGTCCGCGCAGGATTGGCATGGCATAGCTGAAGATCGCCAGGTTCAGACAGACATAAGC
>DAOUPC010000081.1 GCA_030626365.1 Paracoccaceae bacterium | reverse complement strand
CGGCGCGCGGCGCTGATGCAGGCGCTGGCCGGAGTCGATCTGCACGGGTTGTCGCCCGCACGCTATGACGTCAGTGCGCTGATGAACGGTATGCGCGACGTGCGCAGCACCCGTGATCTGGGACTGATCGAGGTCGCGCTAAGCAATGCCTTTGTTAATTATGCCAGCGATGTTCAGACGGGCATGTTGATCCCGTCGAGCATCGATGACGGCATGGCACGCAAGGTCGTGTATCGCGACCACGCCGATTATCTGACCGAACTGGCCGCCAGCCCCACCCCGGGTGCCTATATGCGCACATTGCCGCCAGCCAGCCGTGAATACCGCGCCCTGATGAAAGAAAAGCTGCGGCTTGAGGCACTGATCGTTGCCGGTGGCTGGGGCGCGAATGTGCCGGTGGCCAAATTCAAGCCGGGGATGACCGGTGTGCCTGTTGTTGCCTTGCGCAACCGGCTGATCACCATGGGCTATATGTCCCCAAGCGCCTCGGGCAGCTATGACGCTTCGCTTGAAAAGGCGGTTCAGAAATTCCAGTTGAAACATGGGCTCGAGGCCGACGGCGTGGCAGGCAAGGGCACCGTAAACGAGATCAACAAACCGGTCAGCGCGCGGCTGAAATCGGTGATTGTGGCGATGGAGCGGGAACGCTGGTTGCCAGCCGAACGCGGCACACGCCACGTATTGGTCAATCTGGCCGATTTCCATGCCAAGATCATCGACAACGGATATGTGACGTTCCGCACCCGGTCTGTTGTTGGCAAGAACCAAAGCGACCGGCGCAGCCCGGAATTTTCGGATGTGATGGAATATCTGGTTATCAATCCCAGCTGGCATGTCCCGCGCTCGATCATAACCAAGGAATATCTGCCCCAGCTTCAGAACAACCCGAATGCGGTCAGCCATATCCGTATCATCGACCGGCGTGGGCGCGTGGTGAACCGCGAAGAGGTGGATTTTACCCAGTTCACCAAGGCCAGCTTTCCCTTTTCCATGACCCAACCCCCAAGTTCACGTAACGCGCTGGGGCTGGTCAAGTTCATCTTTCCCAACAAACATAACATTTATCTGCATGACACCCCGGCCAAAAGCCTGTTCAGCCGGGAATCACGGGCCTTTTCGCATGGCTGTATCCGGCTAAAGGACCCGTTCGACTTTGCCTATGCGCTGCTGGCGGCGCAGTCGGACGACCCCAAGGCGTTGTTCCAGTCCATCCTGAGGGCCGGAAAAGAGACCAAGCTGTTGCTGGATCAGCCCGTTCCGGTGCATCTGATTTATCGCACGGCCCTGACCACCTTGCAGGACGGAATTGAATTCCGCCGGGACGTGTATGGGCGCGATACCAAGATATGGAAGGCGCTTAATCAGGCAGGGGTGGAACTGGCGCTGGTTCAGGGGTAATCACTGGGGCCATAGCAATCAAATGCCGGGGCCCCAGCAATGTCTTACACAATCCAACAGATTGCCTTGTCCCTGGGGGCCGAGGCGGCGGGTGACACCAGCCTGACGGTTTTATGCGCGGCAGAGCCTGCGGATGCCGGGCCACGGGATCTGGCGCTGGCGATGTCGCCGCGTTACGCCGGAGATCTGGACCGGGGGCAGGCGGTTACGGCGATGCTGTGGCCTGATGCCGACTGGCAGGCGATGGGCCTGAAGGCGGCAATCTTTGCCCCGCGCCCGCGCATGGCGATGGCCGGGCTGACGGGTATGCTGGATGCCGGGCAGGGCTATGGCAGCGGCATCCACCCTACGGCAGTTATCGACCCCAGCGCCGATATCGGTGCGGATGTATCCATTGGCCCGCTTTGTGTGATCGGCGCGGGTGCGTGGATCGGGGTGGGATCGGTGATCGGGCCTCAGTGCATGGTGGGGGCGGATGTCAGGTTGGGGGCACAGGCATATCTGCGGGAAATGGTCAGTATTGGTGCCCGCGCGCAAATCGGCGCGCGCTTTATCGCCCAGCCGGGCGCACGGATCGGCTCGGACGGGTTTTCCTTTGTCACCCCCGAGCTGTCCGGCGTCGAGACCGCCCGCAAGACCATGGGCAATCAGGGCGACACCAAACCGCAAAGCTGGATGCGCATCCATTCGCTGGGCGCGGTGCGGATTGGCGATGATGTTGAAGTGGGTGCAAACTGTACCATCGATAATGGCACCATCCGCGACACCGAAATCGGCGCAGGCTGTAAACTGGATAATCAGGTGCATGTGGGGCACAATTGCCGGATTGGCCGGGATTGTCTTATCGCCGGGCAAAGCGGGCTGTCGGGGTCTGTCACCTTTGGCAACAACGTCATCATGGGCGGGCAAAGCGGCGTTTCCGACAACACCTTTGTTGGCGACAACGTAATCATTTCCGGGGCCACCAAGATTCTGTCAAATGTGCCGGCGGGGCGGGTGATGATGGGCTATCCGGCGGTCAAGATGACCACCCACACCGAGATATACAAAGCCCAACGCCGCCTGCCGCGCCTTCTGCGGGATGTGGCCGCCTTGAAAGATGCCGTTTTTCGCAACGGCCCAAAGGACGACCAGCCCGAGGATAAATCCACATGAACACCCGAAGCAAGGTTATCGCCATCATCGCCGAACAGGCGATCCTGGAACCCAAGGATGTCACCGATGACAGCACGCTGGAAAGCCTTGGCATCGACAGCCTGGGATTGGTCGAAAGCATCTTTGCCATAGAAGAGGCATTCGACATTTCGATCCCCTTCAATGCCAATGACCCCACCGGGGGTGATTTTGACATCTCTTGCGTTGCCTCGATCATTGCCGGGATCGAAACGCTTTTGTCAAAGCAGTCGTAAGGGTGGCACAAATCATATGAAACGCGTCGTCATCACCGGGGCCGGAACCATCAATGCCCTTGGGGCCTCGGTGCCCGAAACCCTTGCCGCAATGCGCGAGGGGCGCTGTGGTATCGGCCCGCTGGAATTTCGCGATGTAGAGCGGCTGTCGATCCGGATTGGCGGGCAGGTGCGCGGGTTTGATGCGCAGGAACATTTCAACCGCCAGCAATTGTCGCTGTTTGACAGGTTCACCCAGTTCACCCTGATTGCCGCAGGCGAAGCGATTGCCCAGGCGGGAATTGAATTCAGCGATGAACTGGCCGCCCGTTCCGGCGTGGTTCTGGGCACCGCCGGGGGCGGGGTCAGCACCTGGGACGACAATTACCGGTCGGTGTACGAGGACGGCAAAAACCGGGTGCATCCGTTTGTCGTGCCCAAGCTGATGAACAATGCCGCCACATCGCATGTGTCGATGGAATATAACCTGCGCGGGCCGACATTTACCGTATCAACCGCCTGTGCGTCATCCAATCACGCCATGGGTCAGGCATTTTGCATGGTGCGCTCGGGTATGGCGCCGGTGATGGTGACGGGCGGGTCCGAATCGATGTTGTGCTTTGGCGGGGTCAAAGCATGGGAGGGCCTGCGGGTAATGTCGCGCGATGCGTGCCGGCCATTTTCACTGGGGCGCAACGGCATGGTGCAGGGCGAAGGGGCCGGGGTCTTTGTGTTCGAGGAATATGAACATGCCCGCGCCCGCGGGGCCGACATATTGTGCGAGGTGGCGGGGTTTTCCATGTCGTCAGACGCGGCCGATATCGTGATGCCATCAAAGCAGGGCGCGGCGCGGGCCATAGCGGGGGCGCTGACCGACGGGCGGATCAGCCTGGACGAGGTGGGGTATATCAACGCGCATGGCACCGGCACCACCGCCAACGACAAGACAGAATGTGCCGCCGTGGCGGATGTGTTCGGGGCCCATGCGGACCGATTGATGATTTCATCAACCAAATCCATGCACGGCCACCTGATTGGCGGCACCGGCGCGGTAGAGCTTTTGGCCTGTATCATGGCGCTGCGGGACGGGGTGATTGCGCCCACGATCGGTTATGAAGAACCAGACCCGGAATGTGCGCTGGATGTGGTCCCGAACGTGGCCCGAGAGGCGGACGTGTCGGTGGTTTTGTCCAACGCCTTTGCCTTTGGCGGACTGAACGCGGTGCTGGCCCTGCGCAGGATATAAAGCAAAACGCCGGACCTGATGGCCCGGCGTTTTCTGATTCTCAGGCCCTTGCGGGCGGATGGGTGCGACCCGGTCGGGTCAGATCAGTTGGAAACCACGTCAACCACATCATACCCGGCGGTGAACCCGACCAATGACATGGGCAGCGTCACGACCTGATCCGGGGCAGGGGCCGGTACCAGCGAAACCATCGCCTTGCTGCCCTTTTTGAAGGCATCGATGTCGGCCTGGGTCAGCCCGATCTGTGCCACACAACCGATCGGGTTGCAGAACGAATAGCTATAGCGTTTGCCCGGCGCCCCATCGACCGAAACAGTCAACTGGGACGGCAACAGCGTTTCCAGCGGCACGATGATCGTTGCACCGGCCACCGCCTGACCGCCGTCCTCAAGGCGGAACAGCGACATTTCAGCCACCGCGTTTCCGTCTTCATCCCTAAGGATCTGCAACAGCGAACAGGGGTCTACATCGGCGTCGATTTTGATACAGGCCATGTCCCAGTCGCCATATTTGGCTTTGGAATACCGTTCGCCCAGCTTGGGGCCTTCGGCAACCGGATTGCCCATGTCCAGCACGCTTTCGCCTGCCGGGGCCTCGGTGGTTGTGCCTGCGGGTTCGTCTGTGGTGGTTTGCGCCAGTGCCGGCGTGCCAAGCGCCATCAGGGCCGCAAGGGAAAGTGGGGTCAGGTATCTGAACATGATATTGGTGCCTTGTCTGTTGTCAGAACTGTTGATCATGGCCCTATCACGCCTGAACGGGAGTGTCAGACATTTATCGGCAAAAATAAGGGGTGAGTGCGCGATTTGCCGCCAGATTTTCGGGTTGGTGATACGCCATAAAAAAAGAGGATCGCAAGGATCCTCTTTCTCTATCGTTTCTCCCCGTCGGACTGGCCGACTTATTATTGTGCGAACCTACCGAAAGCGCCCCCCTTGGGTCAACCAAAAACCGAAAAAATGTTATTCATACGTGGCTTGGCACTTGAAACCCTGTAACCGGGGACAGTTGGAACAAAAAAGACCGTGCCCGAAGGCACGGCCAGTCTGACAGGGAGGAAGTCTGCCTGCACATCCGGCAAACCGGGGTACGGGCAGGAAAATACTATCGCAGTCAAAGGTTAACTTTGTATGCTCAGACAGAATGGTAACCGGGGCGAAGGGCAGACAGGTATGGATGGTAAGGTTTTTATTGGTGGTGGCGGTGCCGGGTATGGTGACAAGCGGGGGCTGACGCTGAAATATGCAAACCGGCACGGGTTGGTGGCCGGGGCCACGGGCACCGGCAAGACGGTGACATTGCAGATACTGGCCGAAGGGTTTTCAGATGCCGGCGTTCCGGTGTTCCTGTCCGATGTAAAAGGCGATTTGTCGGGATTGGCCAAGGCCGGATCGACCAGTCACAAGCTGGATAAACCGTTCCGGGAACGCGCGGCGCAGATCGGATTTGATGACTATGCCTACCGCGCCAGCCTCGTAACCTTCTGGGATATATTCGGGGATCAGGGCCACCCGGTACGCACCACCGTGGCGGAAATGGGCCCACTTTTGCTGGCGCGTCTGCTGGAACTGAGTGAGCCACAAGAGGGCATCCTGAACATTGCCTTTCGTATCGCCGATGAGGACGCGATGCCGCTTTTGGACCTTAAGGATCTTCAGGCCATGCTGGTTTGGGTCGGCGAGAACCGCGAAAAGCTGTCGCTGAGGTATGGCAATGTGTCCACCTCGTCGATCGGGGCGATCCAGCGCCGCCTGCTGGTGCTGGAAAATCAGGGCGGTGCGCGGCTGTTTGGGGAACCGGCGCTGGCGCTGGAGGATCTGATGCGCGTGGATGCGGACGGGCGCGGGATGATCAACATCCTTGCCTCGGACAAATTGATGTCGGCACCGGGGCTTTATGCGACGTTCCTGCTGTGGCTGCTAAGCGAATTGTTCGAGGAACTGCCCGAGGTGGGCGACCCGGACAAGCCAAAGCTGGTGTTTTTCTTTGACGAGGCCCACCTGCTGTTCGATGACGCGCCCAAGGCGCTGGTGAACAAGGTTGAACAGGTGGCGCGCCTGATCCGTTCCAAGGGTGTTGGCATCTATTTTGTCACCCAGAACCCGGCAGATGTGCCCGAAGATATCCTGGGTCAGTTGGGCAACAGGTTTCAGCACGCCCTGCGCGCCTTTACCGCGCGGGATCGTAAGAACCTGCGCATGGCCGCAGAAACCTATCGTGAAAACCCGGCGTTTTCTACCGAAATTGCGATCCGCGAGGTGGGCGTCGGCGAGGCGGTGACCTCGATGTTGATGAAAAAGGGCATTCCGGGGGTGGTTGAACGGACCCTGATACGCCCGCCGTCCTCTCAGTTGGGGCCGATCACATCAGCCGAACGCGCGGCGGTAATGGGCGCATCCCGCATGGGCGATAAATACGACAAGGTGCTGGATCGCAAATCGGCCTACGAGATACTGACCAAACGATCGCAAGAGGCCGCAAAGGCCGCCGAAACAGCTGAAGCGGTGGCCGAGCAACAGCCCGCCGCAATCCGCGAATTCAACGCCGCACGGCGATATTCGGGCGCACGCGTGTCGCGCTCTAGTTCGCGCAGCATGCGCCCGCGCGACACATTTGGATCCGCGATTTCGTCGGCTGTGATCAAAGAACTGAAAGGAACCACCGGGCGGCGACTGGTGCGCGGGATATTGGGCGGCTTGTTTAAAGGGCGCTGAGCGGGACGATATTGCAGAACTCAGGAGATACATTTTGGCAAACCCAACGGACAAAATCATCAAATCGCTGGAAAGCAGGGTAAAGGATCTTGAACTGGAGGTAAAAAACAATCGGATTCGAAACAAACGACTAAAGGGCGAAGTGGACACTGCAATTTCCGGAATACTCAAAGCGATCGGAAAACAGCAAAGCGAAACCTATCTGGAGTTTCGCAAAGAATTGAAGGCCAACATCGACGCAGAACGTAAGAAAATGGAAGCTGAGTTAAAGAAACGCGACGCATTGTTTGAGAAGCGGACCAAGGATTTTATGCTGACACCAGATGAGTTGCGCAAGATGCTGAAGTAAACACCAAGGCCGCCACACTGGAGAGAGTGAGCGCCTTTGCTATCGTGTAAAAGGACGCCCCCCGCCCTATGTCTCGGGGATCAATCCCCTTGGCCAGAACCGCAGCACCAGCAACAGAACAATCCCCATCGTCAACAGTCGCATATGCGCCGCACTTTCGATCAGGTGCGCCTTTAGCGCGCTGCCATCGGCCATGCCTGATGTGACAAGTTCCATGACAAACAGGCCCATCGGTTCCACCTCGACCCACAGGAACCAGATAAGCATCGCCCCCAGCACCGAACCAAAGTTGTTGCCAGACCCGCCGACGATCACCATCACCCAGACCAGAAAGGTAAAGCGCAGCGGCTGATAGGTGCCCGGCGTCAACTGCCCGTCCAGCGTGGTCATCATTGCCCCGGCAATGCCACACACGGCACTGCCCAGCACGAATATCTGCAAATGGCGCGCGGTGACGTTCTTGCCCATTGCCTCGGCGGCAACTTCGTTGTCACGGATCGCCCGCATCATCCGACCCCAGGGGCTTTTCAGCGCCATTTGCGCCAGCCACAGCACCACCAGCAACACAGCCAGAAACAACAACCCATAGCCGAACTTGACATAAAGCGTAGAGGCGGTGACCGGATCAAACCCCAGGTTGGCGGCGCTTTCGACAAAACCGGGGTCTTTTTGAAGATTGATCTCATAGGGGACGGGACGTGGAATACCGACCACGTTCTTGACGCCCCTTGTCAGCCAATCCTCGTTCTTGAGGATCGCAATGATGATCTCGGCAATGCCCAGCGTGGCAATCGCCAGATAATCCGACCTTAACCCCAACGCCGTCTTGCCGATCAGCCAGGCCGCCCCTGCGGCCAACAACCCACCAACTGGCCAGGCGATCAGCACCGGCAGGCCAAGCCCGCCAAGATAGCCGGTGCCAGCCGGATTAACCCGCTCTATCGCCTCGACGGCCGGATCAAACACAGCCCGATAGACAAAGAACCCGATAACCAGCACCGCCAGCAATGCGATGGTCCTTTTATGCCCCGGCGCCATCCGCTTCATCACCTGAACGGCCCCGACAATGGTCGCCGCCCCCAGCAACAGCGCAATCGCCACACCCCGCCCGCCTGCGGTCCAGGCCTCGGTGGTGGGTGGCATGGCCACCAGAACGGTCGCCAAGCCGCCAAGCGCCACAAACCCCATGACGCCGACATTAAACAGCCCGGCAAAGCCCCATTGCAGGTTCACACCAATCGCCATGATCGCAGAAATCAGCCCCATGTTGATGATCAGCACGGCCGTATTCCAGCCCTGAACAAAGCCGACAATGACAATCAATCCACCAACCAGCGCAAACAGGCCAAGGTTCTTCAACGTATCGTTTTTCGCCAGATCGCTCATACCGATTTCCCCGCAAACAGGCCCGTTGGGCGGAATAACAGCACGATCAGCAAAATCACGAAGGACACCGCGAATTTGTAATCAGTGCTTAAAAGCTGCACCAACCCGGTTGGCTCCAATTGTTCCGGCATCAGATATTTCAGGATCTTTTTCCAGGCATAGGTGATCGTTACCTCGCTAAAGGCAATGATGAACCCCCCGGCAATCGCCCCCAGCGGATTGCCCAGGCCCCCGACAATTGCGCTGGCAAAGATCGGCAGCAGCAGTTGGAAATAGACAAAGGGTTTGTATGACTTGTCCAGCCCATAGAGGGTGCCGGCGATGGTGGCCAGCGCGGCAACAATCAGCCAAGTGTACATCACCACCCGTTCCGGGTTGATCCCCGACAACAGCGCCAGATCCTCGTTATCGGAATAGGCCCGCATCGACTTGCCAGTGCGGGTCCGGTTCAGAAACCAGAACAACAACGCCACCACGACAATCGCCGTAACCAGCGTGATACCCTGCGTGGTACGAATTGCCAGCCCCTCGGACAGGCCGGTCATCGCCTTGAAATCACGTGCAGAAATAATATAGCGCGTCCCGTCGGCAAACTTTTGCCCCTTGGGACCGATGATGAACCGCACCAGGCCGTTCATGATGAACATCACACCCATGCTGACAATCACCAGGATAACCGGCTTGGCCTTTTGTTCGCGATAGAACCGGTAAACCACCCGGTCGGTGAACAGCACCAGCGCCATACAGCCCAGAATACCAAACGGCAGCGCCAGCAACGCCGTGGGCAACGGCCCCAGCGATATGCCCGCCGACTGCATCCACCAGGTCACAAGGATCGTGCACATCGTGCCAAACGCCATCGTATCGCCATGGGCAAAATTCGAAAACCTCAGGATGCCGTAAATCAACGTCACCCCCAGCGCCCCCAGCGCAAGCTGACTGCCATAGGCAATGCCGGGCACAAGGATGTAATTGGCAAGCGCCACAATGGCATTGAGAAAATCCATCAGTTATCCTTTGGCGTACATGTGCCCAGATGCGTCACCACATCAAGGCCGGGAAAATATCCATGAACAGACAGAATGGCCTGCCCGGTTTCGGAAATGCTCAGCATACCTGCCGCGTTTGCGCCCGCATCCATATCGACCGAGACAAGCCGAAGCGTGCCAACCGGGGTTCCGCCCAGAACGCTGAACCTGATGGTCTGGCGCTTTGGCGTGATCACAACCCAGTTTTCGCCATCACCATCACCATCACGGGTCAGCGTGGCGGCCAGACGTTTGCCGGCAACACAAGGGGTATTGGCGATGCATTCTTCGGTAAAGCGACAGACATAGGTGTCGGGGCTGTCGGCACCGGCATGCGCCCGTGCCCCAACAACCACCACCGCAGTGAATGCCAAAAGGGCCGTAAATGTCTTGGAATGAACACGCATACCTCAGCCTCCCAGAAACGATTTGCGCACTTCGGGATCGGCCAGCAATTCCTTGCCGGTGCCGCTAAAGGCATTGCGCCCCTGCACCAGAACATAGCCCCGGTCGGCAATCTCAAGCGCCTGACGCGCGTTTTGTTCCACCATCAAAATCGGAATGCCGCTGCGGGCAACCTCGATGATCCGGTCAAATAACTCATCCATCACGATCGG
>DAOUPC010000106.1 GCA_030626365.1 Paracoccaceae bacterium | reverse complement strand
GATCCGGCCAGTTGCACGGGCCTGCGCGGCATTCCGCAAGCTGCCTATGCCAAGCTGATCCCTTTTGACGAGGCCAACATATCGGTTGCGCGCAATCTGGGAATAAACGCCGCCGCTGGCGAAGTTATTGCCTTTATCGACGATGATTCCGTACCTGAGCCAACCTGGCTGACGTTCCTGATCGCACCGTTTTCCCACGAGGACACGGCAGCCGCGGGCGGATATGTGCGCGGGCGCAACGGGATTTCCTGGCAATATCAGGCGCGCTCGGTGGATCGGACGGGGCTGACCGCCCCCATTGAGTTGGATAAGGGGCAGGCGACCATCCTGATCCCGGATGAGGTCAGGGCGGTCAAGACCGAAGGTACTAATATGGCCATGCGCCGGTCCGTGCTTGAGGATCTGGGCGGGTTCGATCCGCGGTTCCGGTTCTATCTGGATGAAACCGACTTTAATCTGCGGCTAAGGGCGCGGGGGTTGTGTACGGCAATCGTACCGCTGGCCCAGGTGCATCACGGGTTCGCCGCCAGCGCGCGCCGGCGCGCCGACCGGACCCCACGCGATCTGGTTGAAATCGGGGCCAGCTGGGCGGTGTTCCTGGGCAAACACCGCCCCCGGGACATGCGCGCATCAGCCTGGGAACGGGTGCAGGCGGATGAACATGCGCGTGCGTGTGCGCATATGGTCCGGGGCGCGCTTGAACCGCGCGATGTGCGCCGTCTGATGGATGGGTTAAGGGATGGGTTCGCGCAGGGGCTGGAGCGCCAGGCCGAGATCACCCCTGAGACAAGCTCAAAAATCACACCGGGCCCAATCACACCGTTTCAGCCCAGCCCGGCAAGGCGCGATGCCAGATCGGTTGTTCTGTCCGGGCGGTCCTGGAGTGGCGCACGTCTGCGCCGGATGGCCCGGACCGAGGCCGCCGCCGGGCGTGTTGTCACCCTTATCCTGTTGTCGCCAACGGCCCTGTTTCACCGGCTGACCTTTACGCCGGATGGGTACTGGGAACAATCAGGGGGGCTGTTCGGCAAAAGCGATCGCAGGCAAAGGATGTTTGCGCCGTGGTCCTTTGGCCGCAGGGTAAAAGCCGAATTTGACAGGGTGGGAATTGTTCGTGGGCTGCGATAGAATGGGCGTATTAGCGTGCCACAAACCGCACACACACCAAAAAACCGATGGTTCAATACAGGGACGCCCCGCAACAGACATAGAATTGCTGCAAACAGGTGTAAAACGCGAACAATCATTTGTGTGGTATGTGTTTTTGTATTTAGGAAAGATCAATGCGTAGAAAAGTAACAAAGGCCATTTTCCCGGTTGCCGGTATGGGCACGCGGTTTTTGCCCGCGACCAAATCTGTTCCCAAAGAGATCATGACTTTGGTTGACCGGCCTTTGGTGCAATATGCCATCGACGAAGCCCGCGCTGCCGGTATCAAGGAATTCATTTTTGTCACTTCGCGCGGCAAGGGTGCGCTAGAGGATTACTTTGACCATGCGCCGTTTCTTGAGCAGGAATTGCGCAAGAAAGGCAAGGTTGAACTGCTGGAGGCCCTGAAGGCCACCAATATGGAGAGCGGCGCGATTGCCTATATTCGTCAGCACCGCGCGTTGGGTTTGGGTCATGCGGTCTGGTGTGCGCGGCGTCTGATCGCCAACGAACCCTTTGCGGTTATCCTGCCGGACGATGTGATCGCCGCCGAAAAACCCTGTTTGCAACAGATGGTCGAGGCCTATCAGGAAACCGGCGGCAACATGGTCGCCGCGATGGAGGTGCCCCCGGAAAAGGCATCATCCTATGGTGTTCTGGATGTGGCCGAGGACATGGGGTCGGTGGTATCGGTCAAGGGCATGGTGGAAAAGCCGGCCATTAACGAAGCGCCTTCAAATCTGGCCGTCATTGGCCGTTATATTCTTAGCCCATCGGTTTTGCAGAACCTGAACAAGATAAAATCCGGTGCAGGTGGTGAAGTTCAACTGACGGATGCAATTGCCCAGGACATTGGCACCGATAATACTGTGTATGGTTATCGGTTCCGGGGTCAGCGGTTTGATTGCGGTTCTAAGGCCGGGTTCCTGCAGGCAACGGTTGCCTTTGCGCTGGCGCGCGACGATTTGCGCGAGGATCTGCTGCGCTATTTGCAGGAAATGGTTCAGGTGGATAAAGCCGCAGAGTAGACACCGCCGTGGGGGCAGAAGTTTGACAAACATTTTGGTAACAGGCGGTGCGGGCTATATCGGGTCGCATGCCTGCAAGGCGCTGCGGGATGCGGGTTATACACCTGTGACATTCGACAATTTGGTGACCGGTTGGCAGGACGCCGTGAAATTCGGCCCCTTTGAGCAGGGAGAGTTGAGCGACCGCACACGTCTGGACGCGGTGTTTGCCCAATACCAACCCGCTGCCGTGATGCATTTTGCCGCCCTAAGCCAGGTAGGCGAGGCAATGGCCGAACCGGGGCGTTATTGGGCCAACAACGTTATTGGGTCGCTGACCCTGATCGAGGCGGCAGTGGCCGCTGGTTGTCTGAATTTCGTGTTCTCATCGACCTGTGCCACTTATGGTGAACATGACAATGTGGTGCTGGATGAAAACACATCACAACAACCGCTGAACGCCTATGGCGCGTCGAAACGGGCGATCGAGGATATTTTGCGCGATTTTGAGGCCGCACATGGGCTGCGCGCCGTGATATTCCGGTATTTCAATGTGGCGGGTGCCGATCCAAAAGGCGAAGTGGGCGAATTCCACCGGCCCGAAACGCATCTGGTGCCGCTGATGCTGGATGCCATTGATGGTAAACGTGATGCGCTGACGGTGTTTGGCACGGATTATGACACGCCGGATGGCACCTGCATTCGTGACTATGTGCATGTCTGCGATCTGGTGGATGCGCATGTTCTGGGGCTGAACTGGCTGGAACAGGGCAAGCAAAGCAGGGTGTTCAACCTTGGCACTGGGTCGGGCTTTTCGGTCCGCGAGGTGATTGAGCAGTCACACAGCGTGACCAACCGCAAAGTTCCCTATACCATCGGTCCACGTCGGGCCGGGGACTGTACCAAACTGGTGTCAGGATCGGTCCGCGCACAACAGGAACTGGGTTGGACGCCAACCCGCTCCACCCTGAAAACGATGATTTCTGACGCCTGGAGATGGCACCAAACTGGCCACTACGATAAATAGCCCCATTCCCGCACGTTTGCTGGACATCACCCGACTGATCAGCCGGGCCGGGCGTGTGGCGACCGGGGTGGACCGGGTTGAACTGGCCTATCTGCGTCATCTGACAACCTGCCCTGAGCCACTGTTTTGCATTGTGCGCACGACGCTGGGGTATGTCCTGTTGACCGGCGATGGGTTGGCGGCGGTGACGGCCCGGATTTCCGGCGATGTGCCCTGGGGGCCACCTGACATGATGGCGGTTCTGGCGCGGCGCAAACCAGTGCCGGTGCGCCAGGCCGAAAGCGATCTGCGCCGCTTTGCCCTTGCCCGCTGTCGTCCACGCCGGTTGGGGGACATGTTGGAACGGTATGTTCCAAAGGGGGTGGCCTATCTTAATACCGGGCATAGCAACCTGAGTGAACGGATGTTGTGGACGCTGCGCCATCGGGTTCAGGCACGGATCACGGTGCTGATCCACGACACGATCCCGCTGGATTTTCCACAGTTTCAACGCCCCGGTACGCTGGCACGATTTCGCGCCCTGCTAAGGCGGGTGCGGGCGGGGGCCGATCTGATTATCTGCAATTCCTACCACACAAAGGAAAATGTTGCGCGCCATATGCAGGGCTGGGGTGACGTGCCACCGCTGATCGTGGCGCATCTGGGGGTAGAGGTGGCAAAGGCCGGGGTGCTGGCGCAGGGGGTGATGCCAAAATCACTCTATTTCGTTGCGCTGGGCACGATAGAGCCGCGAAAGGGGCATGATCTGTTGCTGGATATCTGGCAGGAAATGACCCGCGAAAAAGGCCCTGATACACCGCAATTGCTGATCATTGGCCGACGTGGGTGGAATAATGATGCGGTGTTTGCCCGCCTTGATGCCTTGCCCAAAGACGGCCTGGTTAAAGAGATGGCGGGGCTAACCGATGGCGCGGTTTGCGCCCTGCTGGCCAAATCAGCCGGATTGCTTTTTCCCAGTCACGCCGAGGGCTTTGGCCTGCCCCCGATTGAAGCCGCTGCACTGGGGGTGCCGGTGCTTTGCAGTGATCTGGCGGTGATCCACGAGGTGCTGGGCGACATTCCCGTTTACGTAAGCGCAACAGAGCGTTATCAATGGAAACAGGGCATAGAGAGTCTGTTGAAGGGCCGCAAATCAGGCAATATATCGAATGTTGAGGGTGGGTTCATTCCACCGACATGGGATGATCACTTCAAGATCATCTTAAGGTTCACCTGATACGCGTTGTTGCGGTTCAGAAGGGTAACGAGGGCAAAAGGGGCACACACTGGGCGTATGGCAGTCATATCGCCTTAGGCTTCAGCGAAAACGCTGGCGGATCCGCGCGTTTAGAAAACGCCGCGAACTGTCTTCTGTTGCCGATCGAACGGACAATATCCGCAGCGACGATATTCTGGTGTTCTGCACATTGCGCAACGAACGGGTGCGCCTTCCTTATTTCCTGAACTATTACCGTGACATGGGCGTCGGGCATTTTGTGTTTGTCGATAACGACAGTACCGATGGATCGCTTGATTTTCTGGCCGACCAACCGGATGTGTCGATCTGGCATACCCAAGCCAGTTACAAACGGTCACGGTTCGGGGTGGACTGGCTGAACTGGCTTCAGATGAAACACGCCCATGGCCATTGGAGCCTGGTTGTCGATCCGGATGAATTTCTGGTCTATCCGTTCTGCGATACACGGCCCCTGCGTGCGCTGACCGACTGGCTGGATGCGTCGTCGATCAAATCATTCAGCGCAATGTTGCTGGACATGTATCCCAAGGGGCGGTTGGATGATCAGCCCTATGAAGAGGGCCGCGACCCGATCGAGATTGCCAGTTGGTTCGATTCCGGCAATTACACCCTGAAAAAGAACAAGAAATTCGGCAATCTGTGGATTCAGGGCGGGCCGCGCAGCCGGATGTTTTTCCCTGATGCACCGGAAAAGGCCCCGGCGCTGAACAAGATTCCGTTGGTGAAATGGGACAGAAAATACACCTATGTCAGTTCAACCCATATGCTGTTGCCGCGCGGGCTGAACCAGGTTTACGACGAATGGGGTGGTGAAAAGGCATCAGGTATTTTGCTGCATGCCAAGTTTCTGGATACCTTTACCGCCAAGGCCACCGAAGAGTTGGAGCGCGGACAGCATTATTCGGCCTCGGTCGAATACAAGGCATACGCGGACACCCTAAAGGATGACCCAGATCTGTGGTGTAAATTCAGTGAGAAATACATCAACTGGCGCCAGCTTGAAATTCTGGGCCTGATGTCCAAGGGGAACTGGGCGTGACCGTTGGGATCGTCATGCTGGTACATACCGCCCTGAATCGGGCCGAACAGGTGGCGCGTCACTGGACGGCTGCCGGGTGTCCTGTTGTGCTGCATGTGGACATTAGCGTGCCAAAGGCCAGCTATCGTGCCTTTGAACGGTCGCTTTCGAATGACCCGCTGATCCGGTTCTGCAAAAGGCACCGGTGTGAATGGGGGTCCTGGGGCATTGTCGCGGCGTCGCAATCGGCATCAGAACTGATACTGGACGAATTTTCCGAGGTTTCACACGTTTATCTGGCGTCAGGTTCGTGCCTTCCGTTGCGCCCGGTGCAGGAATTGATCGACTATCTGGTGGAACGCCCGCGCACTGACTTTATCGAAAGCGCGACAACAGCGGATGTGCCCTGGACAGTGGGCGGTCTGGATCATGAACGGTTCACCCTGCGGTTCCCTTTTTCGTGGAAAAAGAACCGGTTTTTGTTTGATCGCTATGTGGATATTCAGCGGCGTTTGGGGTTCAGGCGTACCATTCCGGCCGGGTTGGTTCCGCATATGGGCAGCCAGTGGTGGTGCCTGTCGCGTCAAACCCTGTCGGCAATCCTGCAAGACCCGGAACGGGAAGAATACGACCGATATTTCCGGCGTGTCTGGATCCCCGATGAAAGTTATTATCAGACCCTGGCAAGGCAATATTCCAGCAATATCGAAAGCCGGTCACTGACCCTGTCCAAGTTTGATTTTCAGGGTAAGCCGCATATTTTCTATGACGATCACTTGCAGCTTTTGCGCCGCTCTGACTGTTTTGTCGCGCGCAAGATATGGCCCCGTGCAGAGCGGCTGTATCAGGCGTTTCTGACGGACAGTTCGGCGGCGATGAAGAAAACCGAACCAAACCCCGGCAAGATTGACCGCATCTTTGCCAAGGCGGTTGAGCGGCGAACACGCGGACGTTCCGGGCTGTATATGCAAAGCAGGATGCCAAATTCTGACTGGGAAAATGGCCTGACCTCGAATCCGTATTCGGTGTTTCAGGGCTTTGCCGAATTGTTCGAGAATTTTGAACCGTGGCTGGCAAAATCCACCCATGCGCGGGTGCATGGCCATCTGTATGCCCCGGACAGGGTTGCATATGCCGGTGGTCAGACCCTGATTAACGGGGCTTTGTGTGACAGCGCGGCGCGGCGCGATTATGCCCCCCATTCCTTTCTGACAAGCCTGATCTGGAACACCCGTGGCGAACGCCAGTGTTTCCAGTTTGGTCCGCAGGACAACCAGGCCGTAAACTGGATGATCTCACGCGACCCCAACGCGCAGATATCGGTCATTTCCGGGGCCTGGGCCGTGCCCTTGTTTAAATCGAACCGCAATTTTGCCGATCTGCGCAAGGATGCCGCCCTGTTCCAGAAAATTGAAAGTGATCACCTGGAAATTCTGCGCAACACGGCCGCCAAGGCCCGTATCCGCATCTGGACCCTGGCCGAATTCATCGAGGCCCCGATGGAGCCAATTCAGGCCATCGTCGATGAGATTGGCGCAGCCACCCAACGCCGGCTAAGTGAGGCGCCGACAATGGTTGATCTGGAAGGGTTCGGGCAATTCCTGCAAAATCTCAAGAATCAGGGGATGCATCCCTATCTGATGGGCGATTTCCCGGTTGAACATGGGCCGGTGGCGTTGCCCAAACAGCCCCCCAAACCCTATCTTGTGCGGTAAAATGGCATGAATGATCGCTTTGACTATTTTGTGGTGTTTGCCGAAATGCGCACCGGTTCCAATTTTCTGGAAACCAACCTGAACGCGTTTGATGATCTGGCCTGTCACGGAGAGGCGTTTAATCCGCATTTTATCGGCTATCCCAACAAGACCGAAATTCTGGGCGTAACCAAAGAGGCGCGCGATGATGACCCGTTGAAGGTGATCGGGGCCATGCGCGACGAACCCGGCGCGCTGCGGGGGTTCCGGTTTTTCCACGACCATGATCCCCGGGCGTTGGATATTGCGCTGGGCGATCCGCGGTGCGCCAAGATCATTCTGACACGCAATCCGCTGGACAGCTATGTGTCGTGGAAAATTGCACAGGCGACCGGCCAGTGGAAACTGACGGATGTGAAGCGCCGAAAAGAGGCGCGCGCGGTGTTCGACACACAGGAATACCTGGCCCACGTAGAGGCGCTGCAGGATTTTCAGGTGCTGTTGCTGAACCGTCTGCAAACCTCTGGTCAGACCGCATTTTATCTGGCCTATGAGGACCTGCAAAGCATCGAGGCGATGAATGGTCTGGCGACGTGGCTGGGGGTGCGGGGCCGGCTGGAATCCCTGGATAAAAGCCTGAAACCGCAGAACCCCAGCCCAATTTCTGCCAAGGTGGCCAATCTGGATGTGATGGAGGCGGCGTTGGCCGGGCTGGACCGGTTCAATCTGTCGCGCACGCCAAATTTTGAACCCCGCCGGGGCGCTGCGGTGCCCAGTTATGTGGCTTGTGTGGACACGGCGCTGATGTACCTGCCCATACGTGGCGGACCAGAGACAGAGGTGATCGACTGGATGGCGGCGCTGGACGGGGTTGCGCCCGGTGATCTGGCGACGAAAATGAACCAGAAACAACTGCGTCAGTGGAAGCGCAAACACCCTGGTCATCGGACGTTTACGGTGCTGCGCCACCCTGCGGCACGGGCACACACGGTGTTTTGCCAACGGATTCTGGGTACCGGGGAAGGCAGCTTTTTGCAGATCCGCGAGACCCTGCGCAAGCAATTCAAACTGCCGATACCGGGGCGCGAATCAAAGAAACCCTGGTCAAAGGCTGACCATCGCGCCGCGTTCGAGGGTTTTTTGGGTTTCGTGCGGATGAACCTGGCGGGGCAGACGGCGATTCGCGTTGATGCGGCATGGGGGACACAGGCGCAGATGCTAAGCAGCTTTGGGGATATTGTGCTGCCTGATCATGTCCTGCGCGAAGATGAATTGCCCCGGATGCTGCCGCTGATTGCCGGGCAAACAGGCCATAACGCCCCCGGTCAGCCGGCAAAGGCCGGGGCTGATACGCCATTTGCGCTGGATGACATCTATGATGACCAGCTAGAGGCGCTGATCAGCGATGTTTACCAGCGCGATTATCTGTTGTTCGGGTTCGGGCCTTACGCCGCGATCTGAGGCTGTGTCTCGGTCAGGATCGCGTAAAGCGTGGTGGCATCCAGGTTCGCCCGCAGTTTGGAACACAAGGACGGCGCGCGCAGGGT
>DAOUPC010000173.1 GCA_030626365.1 Paracoccaceae bacterium | reverse complement strand
GGAATTCATGGTGCGCAACACCTATATCTATCCGCCCGACCCTTCGATGCGGATCGTTGCGGATATTATCGAATTCACCAGCGCCGAGATGCCGAAATTCAACTCTATTTCGATCTCGGGCTATCACATGCAAGAGGCCGGCGCGAACCTGGTGCAGGAACTGGCCTATACGCTGGCTGATGGGCGCGAATATGTGCGCGCGGCGCTGGCGCGCGGCATGGATGTGGACAAATTCGCCGGGCGGTTGTCGTTCTTCTTTGCCATTGGCATGAATTTTTTCATGGAGGCGTCGAAACTGCGTGCCGCGCGCCTGTTGTGGCACCGGATCATGTCGGAATTTGAACCGAAGAACCCCAAGTCATCGATGCTGCGCACCCATTGCCAGACCTCGGGTGTGTCGTTGCAGGAACAGGACCCCTATAACAACGTGGTGCGCACGGCCTATGAGGCGATGGCGGCGGCGCTGGGTGGTACGCAATCGCTGCACACCAACGCCCTGGACGAGGCAATCGCGTTGCCCACCGATTTTTCGGCGCGAATTGCCCGCAACACCCAGTTGATATTACAGGAAGAAACCGGCGTGACAAACGTGGTCGATCCGCTGGCCGGGTCGTATTACGTTGAAAAGCTGACCCATGATCTGGCTGAAGCGGCCTGGAAACTGATCGAAGAGGTCGAGGAAATGGGCGGCATGACCAAGGCCGTCGCATCCGGCATGCCCAAGCTGCGGATCGAGGAAACCGCGGCCCTCAGGCAGGCGCAGATCGACCGGGGCGACGAGGTGATCGTCGGGGTCAATAAATACCGGCTGGAAAAAGAGGATGCGATCGACATCCTGGACATCGACAATGACGCGGTGCGCGCCGCCCAGGTGGCCCGGCTGACGGAAATCCGCGCCACACGCGACGAAAGCGCGTGCGCCGCCGCACTTGATGAACTGACGCATATCGCCCGGACGGGCGGCAACCTGTTGACTGGCGCAATCACGGCCGCACGGGCACGGGCCACAGTGGGGGAAATCAGCATGGCTATGGAAAAGGTATTTGGCCGCCACCGGGCCGAGGTGAAAACCCTCGCCGGGGTGTACGGGGCCGCCTATGAGGGCGACGAAGGCTTTGCCGCAATCCAGAAATCGGTGGATGAATTTGCCGAGGACGAAGGGCGCCGCCCCCGTATGCTGGTGGTCAAGATGGGCCAGGACGGGCATGACCGGGGGGCCAAGGTGATCGCCACGGCATTTGCCGATATCGGCTTTGATGTGGATGTCGGCCCGCTGTTTCAGACCCCGGCCGAGGCCGCGCAGGATGCCATCGACAACGATGTGCATGTGATCGGCATCTCAAGCCAGGCGGCGGGTCACAAGACCCTCGCGCCGCAGCTTGTGCAGGAACTGAAAGATGCCGGTGCCGAGGATATTATCGTCATCTGTGGCGGGGTGATCCCGCAACAGGATTACCAGTTCCTTTATGACAATGGCGTCAGGGCAATCTTTGGTCCCGGCACCAATATTCCGCAAGCAGCCGAGGACATCCTGCGTATCATCCGCGACACGCGCGGTTAAGGCGGGCCTGATCCGGGGGGCATGCCGGGGCAGGTTGCACCGGCTTGACCCGGACGGGTTTGTGCCGCAGGTATCGCGCCATACAACAGGAGCCACCATGGCCAGTTCCCCCGCCCCCTTTGCCCCGTTTGAATGGATGATCGCCTGGCGGTATCTGCGTGCGCGCCGCGCCGAAGGCGGGGTCAGTGTGATGACCTGGATCAGCCTGATTGGCATCACCCTGGCGGTTTTTGCGCTGATCGCCACCCTGGCCGTGCGCTCTGGCTTTCGGTCGGAATTTGTCGGCACCATTCTGGGCGCGAATGCCCATGTCACCGTCTATAACGCCGGCAGCGTCACGGCGCAGGGCACCATTGACCGGGCGATACCCGACTATGACGCCATGGCCACGCGGGTTGCAGGGGTGCCCGGCGTAACCCGTGTTGCGCCGCTGATCCGGGGGCAGGTGATGATTTCAAAGGCCCGGCGCAATGCCGGGGTCGAGGTGCTGGGCATTTCGGGCGAAAATCTTGCCACCCTGCCGGGCATTGCCAATTCCGACCGCGCCCGTGGTGATCTGGGGCGTTTTGGCGACGGCATTGCCATCGGGTCGGGTGTGGCGCGTGAAATTGGCGCACGGGTGGGCGACCGGGTCAGGCTGATTTCGCCCAACGGGACCAAAACCCCCTTTGGCACCAGCCCGCGCATCAACGCCTACGAGGTGGTCTATATCTTTAGCGCCGGGCGCTATGACATCGACCGCACCCGCGTCTATATGCCATTTCCCGAGGCACAGTCCTTTTTCAACCGCGAAGGTGTGGCGGATGAGTTGGAAGTCATGGTCACAAACCCCGAGGCGGTGGATGGCATCGCCCTGGACCTGCTGCGCGCGGCGGGTGACAACACCCAGATATGGACCTGGCGTGACGCATCGGGCAGCTTTCTGCGCGCGCTTGAGGTCGAGGATAACGTGATGTTCGTGCTGCTGTCGGTGCTGGTGCTGATCGCCGCGATGAACATCGTTTCCGGCCTTATCATGCTGGTCAAGAACAAGGGGCGCGACATCGGAATCCTGCGCACCATTGGCCTTAGCGAAGGGTCGATCCTGCGGATTTTCTTTATCTGCGGGGCGTTTACCGGGTTGGTGGGCACGTTGATGGGCGTCATATTGGGGTGCCTGTTCGCGCTTTATATCGATCCGATCTTTTCACTGGTGAATTATGTGGCGGGCGGCGGGGTCTGGGACCCGGCCATTCGTGGTATCTATGCGCTGCCGGCGGAATTGCATCTGAGCGATGTGCTAAGTGCGGTTGGCCTGTCTTTGGGGCTGTCATTTGTCGTTACCATCTTTCCCGCCCGGCGTGCGGCGCGGATGAACCCGGTCGAGGCCCTGCGGTATGAATGATCCGATCCTGTCCCTGAAGGGCATAACCAAGACCTATAAACCGGGCGAGGCGGGCGAGGTTCAGGTGCTGCGCGGTATCGATCTGGACATTGCCCCGGGCGAGGTGGTGGCACTGGTCGCGCCCTCGGGGGCGGGCAAGTCGACGCTGCTGCATATTGCCGGGCTGCTGGATGCGCCGGATACGGGGCAGGTGGCCATCGGCGGGCAGGATATGACCGGGCAGGGGGATCGCGCGCGCACCACCATGCGGCGGCGTGATGTGGGGTTCATCTATCAGTTCCACCACCTGTTGCCGGAATTCAGCGCGGTTGAAAACATTATCCTGCCGCAACTGGCCAATGGGGTTAGCGCATCTAAGGCAAGGGCGCGTGCAACAGATCTGTTAACCCGTGTGGGTATCGGCCCGCGCGCCGGGCACCGCCCCGCCGCCCTGTCGGGGGGCGAACAACAGCGGGTGGCGTTCTGCCGGGCGATGGCCAACCAGCCGCGCCTGTTGCTGGCGGATGAACCGACCGGAAACCTGGACCCGGAAACGGCGGATCAGGTGTTTGACGCGCTGATGGAACTGGTGGCGGGCACCGGCCTTTCGGCGCTGATCGCCACCCACAACCCCGACCTTGCGGCGCGGATGGACCGGGTGGTGCGCCTTGAGGCCGGAATGCTGGGCCCCCTTTCAGGGTGAGCGAGTGGCTGATATCCCTTGAAGGCACCGAGGCCGGGGCACGCATGGCCCTGTACCTTGCCATTATGGCGGCGTTTTTGCATGCGGTGTTTGGGGCGCTGCAAAAGGGGCGCCATGACCCATGGCTGGCGCGCGGAGCGATTGATGCGTCATATACCGTGATGGCCGCGCCTTTTGCGCTGTTTGTCGTGCCCTGGCCCGAACCGCACATGTGGCCAATCTTTGCCGCGGTTTTCGTGATTCATGTGGGGTACAAGCTGTTGCAGGCCACCGCCTATTCCAAGGGGGCCTATACGGTTGTCTATCCGGTGGTGCGTGGCACGGGGCCGCTGTTTGCGGTGATCGGGGCCTACCTGATCTTTGGAGAGACATTTAGCGCGGTTCAATGGCTGGGGGTTGCGGTGCTGTTGGCCGGGATATTCGGGCTGGCGGCCTATAATCTGGCGTTTCTGGAAACTGGGCGCGATACGCTGAAACTGGCGCTGGGACTGGCGGTGGTGACGGGGTTGTTCGTGGCGCTTTACACCACCTATGACGCCTATGGCATTCGGGCCACCGCCGACCCGTTCACCTTTCTGGCGTGGTTCTTCATGTTTGACGGGCTGGCCATGCCACCGATTGCCTGGCTGCGCTGGCGCGCTATGGTGGATCGTCCTGCCCTTGGGCCGCTGATGGTCCGGGGGGTGTTTGGCGGATTGGTGGCATTTTCCAGCTTTGGCGCGATCATGCTGGCCACACGGCTGGGCAAAGTGGGCGAGGCGGCCGTTTTGCGCGAAACATCCACCGTGTTTGCCGCGCTGATCGGCTGGCTGGTTCTGAAAGAAACCGTTGGACCGCGCCGGGTCGCACTTATGGCCTTGATTGCGCTGGGCGCGGTGATAGTTGAGATGGGCGGATAGGAGCAGACATGCCAGAGAAAAAGACCATCAACCCGTTATTGAAACTGGCGCTGGAACTGGGCCCGGTGGTGGTGTTTTTCATCGCCTATGTGCGCCTGAAGGACGAGGTGTTTAGCGTTGGTGGCACGGAATATGCCGGGTTCATTGCCGTGACGGCGGCGTTCATTCCGCTGATGCTGATTTCGACCGGCATTTTATGGAAGATCACCGGGCACCTGTCGAATATGCAGATATTCACCGTGGTTCTGGTGGTGCTGTTCGGGGGGCTGACCGTCTGGCTGAATGACCCCAAGTTCATCAAGATGAAACCGACGATCCTGTATGTGGCCTTTGGCACGGCGCTGGGGGTTGGGCTGTTGCAGGGCAAATCCTATCTGCGTCATGTGATGGAGGGGATGATGCCGCTAAAGAACGAAGGCTGGCTGATCCTGACCCGGCGTCTGATGCTGTTCTTTTTTGGTCTGGCCATCGCAAACGAACTGGTCTGGCGCCTGATGTCAGAGGGGGCTTGGGTCAATTTCAAGACCTTCGGCCTGACGGCGGCAATTTTCGCGTTCTTCATGACGCAAAGCAAACTGTTGCGCGAATATGGAACGGACGAAACCTGATACCTGTCAGGTATTTGCAGGCTTTTTCCCGTATCTGTTTCCCCGTCAGGGTTTCTTGGCGAACAATGCCTTGTGCGATGCGCGGCTGTCCTGTGGGGTGGCGCGTTTTTCGGCAAATAACGCCCGCCCTCTTTGCACACCGGGGCGTGCGGCCATGGTGTCCAGCCAGCGCGCCATATGTGGCTTGTCATCCAGCGTTTGTTGCTGGCCTTCCCACAGGCTGGCCCAGGGCCAGATCGCCATGTCGGCAATGGAATACCCGGCCCCTGCCACGTATTCGCCCTGTGCCAACTGCCGGTCCAGAACACCGTAAAGGCGCGCGGTTTCGCCCCGGTAACGGTCCTTGGCATAGGCGATGTCCTGTGGCGGGTCCATCAGGGGCGCGTATTTCAGGAAATGATGCGCCTGGCCTGCCATCGGCCCAAGGCCGCCCATCTGCCACATCAGCCATTGTTCCACCGCCACCCGTTCGCGTTCGTTTTTCCCGCCGAACTGGCCGGTCTTGCGCGCCAGATATTGCAGGATGGCCCCGGATTCGAACATCGCGATTGGCGCGCCGTCCGGCCCATCGTGGTCAACGATGGCCGGCATCCGGTTGTTGGGGGCTATGGTCAGGAAATCCGGCTTGAACTGATCACCCGCGCCGATGTTTATCAACTGGGTTTCATAGTCCAGCCCCATCTCTTCCAGCACGATTGATATCTTCCAGCCATTTGGCGTGGGCCAGAAATAAAGGTCGATGGGTTTTTGCATGATGGTGCCCTCCTGTCAGGGATCATCGCCAAATTGCGGCGAACGGCAAGGGTGGTGAACAAATCATCGTGCCTTGACGCAAGGGTGCGTGCGCCTTAAACGCAAACCCACAGATACGTGGCGATTTGTTACCGGATTGCGGGCCACGCTAAACAAACTGCTAAAAGGTCAGGATGAAAGACCCCTTTCGCTTGACCCGCGTCTGGGGCTTTTTTGTGCCCGCCAGAATGATGGTGTTGGGCCGGAGGATATGAACATGGCTGACAATTGGAATAAACGCACCCACGCCGTGCATGGCGGCACCCGTCGCAGCCAGTATGGCGAGGTAAGCGAGGCGATCTTTCTTACCCAGGGCTTTGTCTATGACAGCGCCGAGGCCGCCGAGGCCCGGTTTCTTGGCACGGGGGATGATGAATTTATCTATGCCCGCTATGG
>DAOUPC010000045.1 GCA_030626365.1 Paracoccaceae bacterium | reverse complement strand
GCGGCCTATCGCATTCACGTTGAGGATCAGCAAACCGAATTTCAGCTGGTGTTCTTCCATGCGCGCGACGAATACCTGCGCCGTATCCTGCCCGGTGGTGCCAAACGGGTGGTGTCGGGCAAGCTGGAATTGTTTGATGGCATGGCCCAGATGGTGCATCCCGATCATATCCTGCCGGTCGAAGAGGTCGGGGATATTCCGCAATTCGAACCGGTTTACCGGCTGACCCAGGGCGTTACCCAGAAAACCATGTTCAAGGCGGCCCAAAGCACGCTTGCGCGGGTGCCCGACCTGGCAGAGTGGATCGATGCCGCCCAGATGAAGCGGATGGGTTGGCCCACCTGGGGCGATGCGGTGCGCGCGGCGCATATGCCCGAGGGGATGGATGACCTTGGCCCGGATGCGCCCGCACGCGAACGCCTGGCCTATGACGAGTTGATGGCGCACCAGTTGACCCTGGCGCTGGCCCGCCGGCGCGAACGAAAGGCGCGGGGGATTGTCAGCATCGGGGATGGATCACTTCAGGCGAAGGTGTTGAAAACGCTGCCCTATAAGCCAACCAACGCCCAGGCCCGCACGATCGAGGAGATTGCCGCGGATATGGCCGCGCCGGAACGGATGAACCGTCTGTTGCAGGGGGATGTGGGCTCGGGCAAGACGCTGGTTGCGTTCATGGCGCTGCTGGTCGCGGTCGAGGCGGGCGGGCAGGGGGCGATGATGGCCCCCACGGAAATCCTGGCCCGGCAGCATCTTGAGGGGTTGCGCCCACTGGCCGAAGGGGCCGGCGTGGTGCTGGAACTGCTGACCGGGCGCGACAAGGGGGGCGAGCGAAAGGCCAAGCTGGCGGCATTGGCAAAGGGCGACATTCAGATACTGGTGGGCACGCACGCGGTGTTTCAGGCGGATGTGGAATTCAGTGATCTGCGGCTGGCGATTGTGGACGAACAACACCGGTTTGGTGTGCGTCAAAGGATGGAACTGGCCGAAAAGGGCATGGGGGCGGATGTGTTGGTCATGACGGCCACGCCGATTCCACGCAGCCTGGCGCTGGCGCAATACGGCGATATGGATGTGTCGGTGCTGGATGAAAAACCGCCCGGGCGCAAACCGGTCCGGACGGCGGTGATCAGCACCGAACGGATGGATGAGGTGGTGAACCACCTGCGCAGCGCGATCGCCGAGGGGCGGCAATGTTACTGGGTGTGCCCGCTGGTGGACGAATCGGAACTTGTTGATCTGACTGCCGCCGAGGAACGCTTCAAGCACCTGCGCGCGGTGTTGGGCGAAGGGGTGGTGGGGCTGGTGCATGGTCAGATGCCGCCTGCGGAAAAGGATGCGGCAATGCGCGCGTTTCAGGCCGCAGAGACATCAGTTCTGGTGGCCACCACGGTGATCGAGGTGGGGGTTGATGTGCCCAACGCAACGATCATCGTGATCGAGCGGGCCGAGATTTTCGGGCTGGCGCAGTTGCATCAGTTGCGCGGGCGCGTGGGGCGTGGTTCGGCGCAATCGACCTGCCTGTTGATGTATCAACCGCCGCTGGGCGGGGGCGGGCGCAAGCGTCTTGAGGTGCTGCGCGAAACCGAGGACGGGTTTCAGATAGCCGAGACAGATCTGGCAATGCGCGGCGCGGGGGATCTGATTGGTACGGCGCAATCGGGGCTGCCGGTGTTCCGCATTGCCGATCTGGAACGACAGGCCCCGCTGATGGCCGTGGCGCAAAGCGATGCCCGCGCCCTGCTGGCCACCGACCCCGACCTGAGCAGTGACCGGGGAAAGGCCGCGCGTGTTCTGTTGTGGCTGATGCGCCAGGATCAGGCAATTCGGTTGATTTCAGTAGGTTAGCCTGAATTTTCACATAAAGTTCACAAATGTTCCTAAAAAGTTCTTTACATGGCTGGGTTAAAATGAGAACAAAGGGTCAACAAACAGTTAACCAGACCATCGGAGCCGCCATCATGATCACCCAGTTGAAAACCAGCTTTTACCGCGCACAATCCACGCTGTTGCAGGACGCAATGGGGGTGGTGGCATTGATGGTCATATTGGTGGTTGGCCTGCATCTGCCAGGACTGATCTGATGAAATTTTAGAATCTGCCTGCGATCTTGTGCCGGTGGCGGTGACCTGTCCCAAACATATTTCCGGGGTCTGTCTCTGACCCTGACGCCGCCATCCCGGACCCCACACAAGACCCGCACGACTTGCCGCCGCCGTCCCATCCGGGATGCGCGGCGGTTTTTTTGGCGCAGTTGGTTAGGCGCAGTTGGCTTGGGCGGCCTGTTCCAGCGCCTCGGTTGTTGCCTCAAGCGCCAGCAGGATAGAGGCATGGCGGTTCTTGTAATCCCGCGCCGGGATCAGCACCTCCAGCCCGTCAAAGGGGGCATCGGGCACCGGGCCGTCCTGTTTCAGCATCGCCTTTAGCTGATCGCGCGCGGTTTCAACCTGTCGTCGGGTCGCGCCGATCACCGCCCCCCCCACCACCGAGGCCGATGCCTGCCCCAATGCGCAGGCCTTTACGTCCTGGCCAAAGCCGGTGATCGTCCCGTCGGTGACGTTCACATCCACCGTTACCGTCGAACCGCACAAAGGCGAGCGGCGTTTGACGGTTGCGTCGGGCGATTCCAGCCGCTCCAGATGTGGAATATCGGCCGCCAGCGCCAGAATACGGGCAGAATAAAGTTTGATCAGGTCATTGTCGGTGGACATCGCCACTCCTCTTGGGCTTTTCCTTGCGGGTGCTTGACCATACATAGTCAGGCAGCTTCCTGATGCAAAAGGTTTTTGCCCCCATGTGTGATGACATTTCCGCCAACCGCCCGTTTGACCCGGCAACACTGACCTATAACGGGGCCGGGTTGATTCCGGCCATCGCCCAGGATGAGACAACGGGAGAAGTGTTGATGATGGCCTGGATGAACGCCGAGGCCGTGGCCCGGACGCTTGCCAGTGGGCGGGTGACCTATTGGTCAAGGTCAAGGTCGGCGTTCTGGATCAAGGGCGAGACATCCGGCAATGTGCAGGAACTGGTCGATCTGCGGATCGATTGTGACCGTGATTGCCTGTTGGTGGTTGTGCGCCAAAGCGGGCCGGCGTGCCACACGGGGCGGCGCAGTTGTTTTTATACCGCCGCGCGGGATGGCCACGAGGTGGAGCTGATGACGCCGGATGGCTAGGGATGCCTGAATATCCGCCAGGGTGGCGTTGGGGTCAAACGACGATCCGTGCGCGGATCTGGGCCGGGCTGACCCCGCGTGCGCGATAACTGGCGATGGCACGCGCATCGTCGCGTTTGGCCAGACGTTTGCCATGTTCATCACGGATCAGCGCATGGTGGTGATAGGTTGGCGTGGGCAGATCCAGCAGATTTTGCAGCAGGATTTGCAGGAATGTGGTGGGGTACAGGTCCTGCCCCCGGATCACAGGGGTGATCTGTTGCGCGGCATCATCGAGCACCGCGGCCAGAACATATGAGACAGTTTCGATTTCCTTACGCCCCAGCACCACATCGCCGGTGGTCCGAAGCATGAGGGATGGTTTCAGGATGTGATGCCCCGCATGGGCGGCCCCGGTTTCGGTAAATCCGGGCAGGGGGTGGGGCACATGTTGCAGGGCACGGCCCATGTCAAGGCGCAGGGCATCACCGGGTTGGCGGCTGTGCATGGGGCGCTGGCGGCAGGTGCCGGGATAGGGTTGCGCGGCTTGCGGCGCGCCTTCTTGTGGGGCGGACAGGGCGGCACGGATATCGCTGCGTTTGCAACTGCAGGGATAGATCAGACCCAGTGTTGAAAGGTGCATCAGGGCATCATTATAGCGCGACAGGTGTTCGGACTGGCGCAAAACCGGGGTTTCCCATTGCAGGCCAAGCCAGTGCAGGTCGTCGTATATCGCGGCCTCCCAATGGGGGCGGGCCCGGCTGGTGTCGGTGTCTTCGATCCGCAGCAGGAACCGGCCCTGTGCGGTGCGGGCCATATCGTATGCCAACAGCGCCGAATAGGCATGACCCAGATGCAGCGGGCCAGTCGGCGAGGGGGCAAAGCGGGTGGTAAAAGTCACGATTTTACAATGATCTGTGCGTCATACGGACAAGTTTAGGCCGATTCTGCCGATTGCGCCAGCCAGTTGGTCCAGTCGGCTTTGGCCCGGTCGGTATAGGCCTTGTATCGGTCCCTGCGCCCGCGCCGCCCGCCCTTTAGCCCGTCAACCGGGGGGAACAGGCCGAAATTGACGTTCATCGGCTGGAATGTCTTGGCCTCGGCCCCGCCGGTTATATGGGTGATCAGCGCCCCCGTGGCCGTGGTGTTGGCGGGCACAGACAGGGTGTGACCGGCCATTTCAGCGGCGGCCATACGGCCCGCCAACAGGCCCATGGCCGAACTTTCGACATAGCCTTCGACACCGGTGATCTGCCCGGCAAAGCGGATGGTGGCCCCCGAACCCAGCCGCGATTTCAGGCGCATCTGCTCGTCCAGAAGGGTGGGTGAATTAAGGAAGGTGTTGCGGTGGATGCCCCCCAGCCGGGCAAAGCTGGCATTTTCCAGTCCGGGGATCATCCGCAGCACTTTGGTTTGCGCCCCGTATTTCATTTTTGTCTGGAATCCCACGATGTTATACAGCGTTCCTAATGCGTTATCACGGCGCAATTGCACCACGGCATAGGCTTTTACATCGGGCTGGTGCGCATTGGTCAGGCCAACCGGTTTCATCGGCCCGAACCGCAGGGTTTCACGGCCCCGTTCGGCCATCACTTCGATTGGCAGGCAGCCGTCAAAGTATTTGGCCGTTTCGCCGTCGTGGAACTCGGTCTTGTCGGCCTTCAGAAGGGCATCGATAAAGGCCTCGTACTGGTCGCGGGTCATTGGGCAGTTAAGATAGGCGGTGCGCTCGGCCTCGGTGTCGCCTTTGTCGTAACGCGACTGCATCCAGGCTTTGTCCATGTTGATACTGTCAAAATGGATGATCGGCGCGATGGCGTCGAAAAAGGCCAGCGCCTCGGCCCCGGTTTCGGCGGCAATGGCCCCGCCCAGCGACATGGACGTCAGCGGGCCGGTGGCAAAGATCCAGTGACCGGATGAAGGAAGGTTGCTAACCTCTTCGTAAGTCACGGAAATAAGGGGGTGAGTCAGTAGGCGTTCGGTGACGGTTTCGGCAAACGGGTCGCGGTCAACAGCCAGCGCGCCGCCAGCCGGCAGGCGGTGTGCATCGGCGGTTGCCATGATCAACCCGTCCGCCGCCCGCATTTCCCAGTGCAACAGGCCAACGGCGTTTTGTTCGCTGTCATCCGAGCGGAACGAATTGGAACAGACCATTTCGCCCAGGTGGCCGGTCTTGTGGGCAAAGGTTTCCACCTTGGGGCGCATTTCGTGGATTACCACGCGCGTTCCCGTTTGCGCGGCCTGCCAGGCGGCCTCGGATCCGGCCAACCCGCCGCCGACGATGTGCAATATCTCTGTCATGGTCGCCCAATAGGCCAGCGTGGCATGGCATGCAATGACAAGCTGAGCGGTGAAAGATCACAGAACCATCACAGAACCTTCACAGGCCGCACAACAGCGCACATTTATGGGAAAGGGGTATTTGAAGGGGGGGCATTTGAGGTCGCCGAGGCGGGAAGGTCATGTCCGGCGAGAGACGGACTGGAGGGACCTTCCGCCCACGGCGACCTAAAATCGTACCAGAGTGTTAGCTCTGCCTATCTTTTGCCACATTATTGCCCAAATTGACAGAATTCATTTGGAAACAATAGCGTTGTTTTTGCAGAACTATTTCTTATTCACAGGTGATTTTACCCGAAATTCGGCAGAATGTCTATTGCCTCCAATTTGGCGGTCGTTTTTCGATAAATGCGGTGATTCCCTCGGCGGTATCATCGTCCAGCATGTTGCTGACAATGACATCCCCGGTAAAGGCATAGGCCTGCTCTAGCGGCATTTGCAGTTGTTCATAGAACGCCTGTTTGCCGATCCGCACCGCACTGGCCAGTTTATCCGCCAGGGTGTTGGCCAGTGCGTCGGTTGCGTCGTTCAGATCGGCGGGGGCAACCACGCGGTTGATCAGGCCAAGGGTCTCGGCGCGGGGGGCATCGATGAATGCGCCGGTGGTCAGCATCTCAAACGCCTGTTTGCGGGGGATGGCGCGCGACAGGGCGACCATCGGGGTTGAACAGAACAGGCCGATGTTAACGCCATTGACGCCAAACCGCGTGTCTGACGCCGCCACGGCCAGATCACAGGTCGCGACCAACTGGCACCCGGCGGCGGTGGCAAGCCCATGCACCTGGGCGATGACCGGCTGGGGCAGGGACTGAATTCGCAGCATCACCTGGGTACAGCGGTTGAACAGATCGCTGAAATAGGCCCGCCCACCGTCCGGGGCCGCCCTGGCGGCGGTCATCTGTTTCAGGTCATGCCCGGCGCAAAACGCCTTGCCCGCCCCCGAAAGGATCACCGCCCGGATCGTGCGATCGGCGGCCAGCGTGTCGAATTGCGCCAGCAGTGCCGCCAACATTTCGTCGGACAGGGCATTCAGCCGCCCCGGCGCGTTCATCGTCAGGTGCGCCACGGCCCCTTTGTCGTTACGTTCCAGAATTGCCATCTTGCCCTCCGTATGGTGATTGCGGCAACTTTAGGGGCAGAACACGGGGCAAAACAAGGGAAGGAAACGCATGTCACTGGCGCTGAACAAGAAAGAGCTGACCGCCTACCTGCAAGAGATTTTTCCAGAGGTGATCAGGGAATTCGCCATCGAGACCCTGGATGTCGGGGGCATCACCATGCGTCTTTTGGTGGAAAATCGGCATTTGCGCCCCGGTGGCACCGTGTCCGGCCCGTCGATGTTCATGCTGGCCGATGTGGCGGTCTATGCGATGGTCCTGTCCCGGCTGGGCCGCGAGGCGCTGGCCGTAACCACCAGTTCGTCGATGGATTTTCTGCGCAAACCTGCCGCGGCGCAGGACATCATTGCCAGGGGTACATTGCTGAAACTGGGCAGGTCGCTGGTGGTGGGGGATGTGCTGATGTTTTCGCACGGCTCGGACAAGCCGGTGGCACGGGCGACGATGACATATTCGATTCCGCCCGTGAATCCGCCCGTGAATCCGCCTGTGAAACCCACGCCATAAGGTCGAAATGCGTGAAATTAATGGGGTATTATTATACCTTATTTGTAATGCGCTGATATTGCAGGGATAAATGGACAATCATGGTGTTGACCGCACCCGCCTGACGGCATAAAACCCGACAATCGAATTTTGGCAGGTGCATGTTGTGCCTGTTGTTCACGTCAAACAGGAAACCCCTGCAATGAAAACCTATTCTGCAACTCCGGCAGAGATCGAAAAGAAATGGATCCTGATTGATGCCGAAGGCATCGTTCTGGGCCGTCTTGCTTCGATCGTTGCCATGCGCCTGCGCGGTAAGCACAAGGCGACCTTCACGCCGCATATGGACATGGGTGACAATGTCATCATCATCAACGCCGAAAAGGTGCAGATGACCGGTAAAAAGCGCGAAGAAAACTTTTACTGGCACACTGGCCACCCCGGCGGGATCAAGTCGCGCACCAAGGCGCAGATCCTTGAAGGCAATCACCCCGAGCGCGTGGTGACCCAGGCCGTCAAGCGGATGCTGCCCGGCAACAAGCTGGCTCGTGTGCAGATGACCAACCTGCGCGTCTATGCGGGCACCGATCACCCCCACGAGGCGCAAAGCCCCGATGTTCTGGATGTTGCATCCATGAACAAGAAAAACACGCGGAGCTGAACGCATGGCTGATGAAATCAACACACTCGAAGACCTGAACGAGGTGGCCGGCATCGTTGCAGCCGCCGAGGTCGAAATCACCCCGCGCGAACCTGTTCGCGACGCACTGGGCCGTTCCTATGCCACTGGCAAGCGTAAGGATGCGGTTGCCCGCGTCTGGATCAAGCCCGGTTCCGGCAAGGTTATCGTGAACGGTAAGGAAATGGACGCCTATTTCGCCCGTCCGGTGCTGCAGATGATCCTGCGCCAGCCGTTTCAGGTGGCCGGTGTTGTCGACCAGTTCGACGTGATGGCCACCGTCAAGGGCGGCGGTCTGTCCGGTCAGGCCGGCGCGGTCAAGCACGGTATTTCCAAAGCATTGCAGATCTATGAGCCGTCCCTGCGCGGCGCATTGAAAGCTGCTGGCTTTATCACCCGCGACAGCCGCGTGGTCGAGCGTAAGAAATACGGTAAGGCCAAGGCCCGTAAGAGCTTCCAGTTCTCCAAGCGTTAAGCTTTGGGATCAAGCATTTGAAAAGGCCGCGCAGTTTTGCGCGGCCTTTTTCGTTTGGTGGCCTGCTCTCACGTGTATTCGGAAACCCATTAACAACCCAACGCCGGGCATTTTTCAAACCAGATGGGTTATTCAAAGGTTCCTTGGAATGTTTCCGCCGATCTCCTTTCTTGGCCCCGGTCCTGCTTGTGGCAAAAGGCTGATCAGTGTAACAAATTCATGTGGTCAATCCGCAAGCAAAACAGGGCAGTTCATTGAAAACAGTCATTCTTGCCGGGGGTCTGGGAACACGCATCAGCGAAGAATCCCACCTGCGCCCCAAACCGATGATCGAAATCGGCGGACGGCCCATCATCTGGCATATCATGAAGCTGTACGGCACCCACGGGATCAATGATTTCGTCGTCTGCTGTGGCTACAAAGGCTATATGATCAAGGAATATTTCGCCAATTACTTTCTGCACATGTCGGATGTGACGATTGATTTGTCCAACAACGCGATGCAGGTCCATAACCAAAGCGCCGAACCGTGGAAGATCACCCTTGTCGATACGGGCGAACATACCCAGACGGGCGGGCGCATCCGGCGGGTGCGTGATTTTCTGGATGATACATTCTGCCTGACCTATGGCGATGGCGTCAGTGATGTGGATATTTCCGGGCTTGTGGCGTTTCACCGTGATCAGGGCTGCGAGGCAACCGTGACGGCCATTCAGCCTGCGGGGCGGTTTGGCGCGTTAGGAACCGACGGCGACCGCGTCACCAGCTTTCATGAAAAGCCCCAGGGCGATAACCGCTGGATCAACGGCGGCTTTATGGTGTGCGAACCCTCGGTTCTGGACCGGGTGGATGATGACACAACCATATTCGAACAGGCCCCCCTAGAGGGGCTGGCGCGTGACCGCCAACTGGCCTTGTGGAAACATGATGGGTTCTGGATGGCCATGGACACGCTGCGCGACAAGACCCAGTTGGAAGAGATGTGGGCCGCAGGCACAGCGCCCTGGAAAACATGGGAATCCCTGCGCGGATGAACGATTTTTGGGCAGGCAAACGGGTTCTGGTTACCGGGCACACCGGGTTCAAGGGGGCCTGGCTGTCGCTTTGGCTGACCGAACTGGGCGCGCAGGTCTACGGTGTCGCGCTGGCGCCGGACACAGATCCGTCGCTGTTTGACCAGCTTGGGCTGGCGGGGCGGACAGACCACCGGATTGGTGATATCCGCGACCCCGATACCCTGCGCACCCGCGTGCAGGATGCCCGCCCGGATGTGGTGTTTCACCTTGCCGCGCAACCGCTGGTGCTGGCGTCATATGACGACCCGCTGGCGACATGGGATACCAACGTCATGGGCACGGCGCATATGTTGCAGGCGCTGCGTGACCTTGACCACCCGTGCGCGGCGGTGATGATCACCACCGACAAGGTGTATGAAAACCGCGAATGGGTGCATCCCTATCGCGAAGGCGACCCGCTTGGCGGGCATGATCCTTATAGCGCCTCAAAGGCGGGGTGCGAATTGGTGATCTCCAGCTTTCGCAAATCGTTCTTTGGCAATTCGCCGGTGCGGATCGCTTCGGCGCGGGCCGGAAACGTGATTGGTGGCGGTGACTGGGCCGAAAACCGGATCGTGCCCGATATTGCCCGTGCGTTGGCCGCTGGCCAGCCGATCCCGGTGCGTAACCGGTTGGCGCGTCGCCCGTGGCAGCATGTTCTTGAACCGCTTTCGGGTTATCTGCGTCTGGCCAGGGCGCTGATGGATGGGGGCGCGCTGGCGGACAGTTACAATTTCGGGCCTGAATTGCGGGACGTGCGCCCGGTTGTCGATCTGGTCGAAACTGCGCTGGCCCACTGGCCGGGCGAATGGGATGACCGCACCGACCCAAATGCCCCACACGAGGCGGGCCTGCTAAGCCTTGATATAGAACGCGCGCGGGCCGATCTGGGCTATGCGCCGCGCTGGGATTTTGGGCAAGCGGTTGAAAAGACGATTGAATGGTATCGTGCCGTGGCAAATGGCGCGCCAGTTTCCGCGCAGTCCCTGGCGCAGATACGCGCCTTTGGTGCGCCATGATATTTCGCGAACTGCCCCTGTCCGGTGCCTATGAAATCGCCCTGGAACGACGCAACGATTCGCGTGGATTCTTTGCCCGCACCTATTGCGACGCGGAATTTACGGCACACGGGCTGAACACGATATGGGTGCAGATGAACCTGTCTTTCAGCACCGCCAAGGGCACCCTGCGCGGTTTGCATTTTCAGCGCGAACCGGCGGGCGAGGTCAAGTTGGTGCGCTGTCTGCGTGGGCGGGTCTGGGATGTGATCGTTGATTTGCGCACCGGGTCCGGCACGTTTGGCCAACATTGCGCGGTTGCCCTGGACGCCGATACGCACAATGCGATCTATATTCCCAAAGGGTTCGCGCATGGGTTCCAGACGTTGGAACCTGATTGTGAATTACAGTATTCCCACTCGGCCGCATACAGGCCGGGGCACGAGGGCGGGATCAGCGCGCTTGATCCGGGGCTGGGCATCAACTGGCCCCTGCCGCCCGCCAATATGTCTGACCGTGACCGTGACCTTAGCCCCCTCAAGGATTGTCCCCCTTTATGATTCCGACCTGTCGCCATTGCCAAACCGCCCTGACCCTTGATTTCCTTGATCTGGGCCATGCGCCGCCGTCCAATGCCTATCTGTCGCCCGACGATCTGATGCGCCCGGAAACCACCTTTCCGCTGCGCCTTAAGGCGTGCCCGACCTGCCGTCTGGTCCAGACCGAGGATTTTGCCGCCGCAGATGCGCTGTTTTCGGCTGATTACGCCTATTATTCGTCCACCTCGCGCAGTTGGCTGGATCATGCGGCGCGCTATGTTGAAATGATCACCGCGCGTCTTGGGCTGAATGGCGACAGCCATGTGATCGAGGTTGCCTCGAATGATGGTTATTTGCTTAAAAACTTTGTCGCGGCCGGAATTCCCTGTCTTGGGGTCGAGCCAACCCAAGGCACCGCCGAGGCAGCCGAGGCAATTGGAATCCCCGTGTTACAGGCGTTTTTTGGCGAAGAAATGGCCGCTGATCTGGACAAGGCCGATCTGATCCTTGGCAACAATGTCTATGCGCATGTGCCTGATATTAATGACTTTACCCGTGGCCTATGCACGGCGCTAAAGCCACAAGGGGTGGTCACACTGGAATTTCCGCACCTGTTGCGGCTGGTCCAATCCAATCAGTTCGATACGGTGTATCACGAACATTTCTCGTATCTTTCGCTGCTTTCGGTCGAGGCAATCATGCATGGCGCCGGGTTGCGGGTGTTCGATGTCGAGGAACTGGCGACGCATGGTGGTTCCTTGCGCATTTACGCCTGCCGGATCGATGCGGACCATGGCGAACAGCCCGGCCTTGGTGCGGTGCGCGATGCCGAATTTGCGCAGGGAATGGGGCAGGACGCCTATTACACCGCCTTTCAGGACAAGGCAGAGACGGTCAAAAACGATTTTCTGCGGTTCCTGTTGCAGGCCCGCGCCGATGGTAAATCCGTCGCCGCATATGGGGCTGCGGCCAAGGGCAACACATTGCTGAACTTTGCCGGGGTCAGGCCGGATTTGTTGCCGTTTGTCTGCGATGCGGCCCCCTCGAAGATCGGCAAGCTTTTACCGGGTAGCCATATCCCCATTCGCGCGCCCGCCGCGCTGGAACGTGACCGCCCGGATTATCTGGTAATTTTCCCGTGGAACATCGGCGCGGAAATCCGGGCGCAGAATGCCGGGCTGGCAAAGCTGGGCACACGGTTTGTGACGGCTGTTCCCACGTTAAAGATCGACTGATGGCGCGGGTTCTTCTTACGGGGGCAACGGGCTTTGTCGGTCGTGCAGTTTTGCGGGTACTGAATGCACACAGGGCCGATGTGTGCTGCGTTGTGCGCAAAGGGTCGACGGCGCGACCGGATGGCATGGGGCAGGTTGTTGAAACGCCCGACCTTTTTGGCGAAACCGGCGATTGGTGGGCCAACACGTTTGGCGATATTGATATGTGCATCCATCTTGCATGGTATGCCGAGCCGGGTAAGTACCTGACATCTGGTCGCAATCTTGATTGTCTGTCCGGCACACTGGCAATGGCGCAGGGGGCTGTCCGGGCCGGGTTGCGCCGGTTTGTCGGGGTCGGGACCTGCTTTGAATATGATCTGACACAGGGGTATC
>DAOUPC010000025.1 GCA_030626365.1 Paracoccaceae bacterium | reverse complement strand
TGTCAGCATGGCGCACAGGTTCGGGGCCTCTGTCTGGCCTTTGGTGACCTGCACGATATGGGTGTTGCCGTCGCCGCCGCTCATCTGGATCAGGCACAATCGGTCACGGTGCGGGTTCAGCCCCATGGTTTCACAGTCGATGGCCACAATCGGCCCCATGTCCAGCCCATCGGGCAGGTCGTTCTGATAAAGATGATTGGCCACGCGTAGTCCCCTTGGTTTGCCGCATTGATCAGATGCGGTTCTGACAAGGCTGAGATAGGGGCTTTGCCCCGATAACTCAACCATGGGCCGGGCGCGCGCAGTCGCGGCGTTATCCGATGATGCGCTATCCTTGGGTGCAGACCGAAAAGGCGTTGCGTCAGATGGCGGCCTATGGCGGTAATGATGTGACCGAACTGGATTATTACGAGGAACGCCCCAGATGACCAATCCCCTGTTCACCCTTCCCGCCGTTCCCGGCATTCCGGTCAGGGGCGAGGATGCAACATATCCCGTTGGCCGGATATTCTGTGTCGGGCGTAATTATGCCGCCCACGCCGCCGAAATGGGGATCGAAGTGGACCGCCAGACGCCGTTCTATTTTACCAAAACCCCAAGTGCTGCGGTGCTAAGCGGGGCAAGTGTGCCCTATCCGCCGGGCACCGATAATTTCCACTATGAGATGGAACTGGCGCTGGCCATCGGTGCGCCGGTGTTTCGTGCCAGCAAGGAACAGGCGCTGGGCGCGGTCTATGCCTATGGCTGTGCGCTGGATATGACGCGACGTGATCTGCAACTGGCAGAGCGTGCCAAACAAAGGCCCTGGGATCTGGGCAAGGATGTCGAGAATTCCGCCGTGTTCGCCCCCCTGACCAAAGCAGCCGATTTTGGCGTGGTGGCCAATCAGCGGATTCACCTTGCGGTGAACGGGGACGTGAAACAGGACGCGACGCTGGAAGAGCTGATCTGGAAGGTGGACGAAATCATCTGCCACCTTAGCAGGTTTTACCATTTGCGCCCCGGTGATCTGATCCTGACCGGCACGCCGGCCGGGGTTGGTCCGGTGCTGGCGGGCGATGTCATTACCGGCGGGATCGACGGGCTGGACCCGATTGCCCTGACCCTGACGGATGCCAAATAACCGGGGAACGCCGATGGAAGACGCGGTTTGCCTGTCGGCCGGGTTTGCAGGCCCTGACACCGACCCGGCGGGTATTCTGCGTCAGTATCAGGACCAGCACCGCCTGCGGACTGCCTGCGAACCGCCCGTGTTCAGATGCAATCACGTGAAATAGGCGACACATCTATCACCCTGCCGGGGCCCACGCGGCCCTGCGCAATGTGGTGATGTGCGAAAAAAGCCCTGTGGGCTGGTATGATCAGCTAAACTGGCTTTATGGTAAGTAAAAAATGCATAATATGTGTATTGATAGTTACAATTGTGCCCAATAGCCAAAGTGGCATGGGTTTCCCGCAAGGGTGACCTGCACGACTGGCCCCGCAATATTTGCGTTCGGGTCGGATGATTTAAGAAACAAAGCAAAAAAAACAAGCAATATATTGCAATAACTGAAAAGGTCGGCATTATATTGCTAATATAAGGTTCAAGGGAGGAATCACATGACTAATCGCAGAAAACTGCTGGGCTTTGTCGGAGGGGCAGCCATTGCCGCGCTGGCGACCGGGTTTACCGTTACATCGGCACTGGCACAGGAAGTTACGCTGAAGCTGCACCAGTTTTTGCCAGCACAGGCCAACGTACCAAAGCTGGTACTCAAGGTCTGGGGTGACAAAGTCGAAAAAGATTCGGGCGGACGCATCAAGATTGAGCATTATCCGTCAATGCAGCTGGGTGGCAAACCGCCAGAGCTGATGGATCAGGCCATTGATGGCGTTGCAGACATCGTCTGGACCGTGGTTGGCTATACGCCGGGCCGCTATCCTGGCACCGAAGTGTTCGAACTTCCGTTCATAATGACCAATGCCCGCGCCGTTTCGCGCGCCTATTGGGAAATGTTCGAAAAGCACTGGAAAGACACCGATTTCGCAAATGTGCACATTCTGGCGACCTGGGTTCACGGCCCCGGCATGATCCACACGAATGAGCCGGTCAACACGCCTGCTGATTTGCAGGGCATGAAAATCCGCGGCGGATCGCGGTTGGTCAACTCTTTGATGACCAAACTGGGCGCAACCCCGGTTGGTATGCCTGTTCCGGCCGTCCCCGAGGGCCTGTCCAAAGGTGTGATCGACGGCACCACGATTCCGTGGGAAGTGACCGCCGCGCTGAAAGTGCCAGAGCTGGTGCATAACCACACCGAGTTTTCCGGTGCCGCGCTTTATACGCTGACCTTTGTCATCGCGATGAACAAGGACAAGTATGAAAGCCTGCCGGATGACCTGAAAAAGGTGATTGACGACAATTCTGGTCTGGACCTGTCGGTCTTTGCCGGTGGTGTTCAGGCGGATGCAGACATCCCGTCGCGTCAGATGGCCGAAGACCTTGGCAACAACATCATCACCCTGGACGAAGCCGCCACACAAGAATGGCGCGATCTGTCTCAGCCGATCTATGACGAATGGCTCGCTGACATGAGTTCAAAAGGTCGGGATGGTCAGGCGCTTCTGGACGAAGCCCGGTCGCTGATTGCTGAATACTCGAAGTAAGATCAAAAAACAAAAAGGGACCGCGGCGGCCTGTTCGCCGCGGTTTCATATGTGAGGCAGGGGAAAAGTATGCAGATCAAAGGTTTCATGATGGCTTTGGCACGGTTCATGGCCATTCTGGGCGGGATTGTTCTTTGCCTGCTGATTGTCCTGACCTGTGTGTCCATTCTGGGTCGTATCCTGAACGGATTTTTCCACGGTGACTTTATGGAGGGCATCGCGCCCGGATTTTCCAGTTGGATGATCGCAATCGGCGTTGGCCCGGTCAACGGTGACTTTGAACTGGTCGAGGCAGGCGTGGCCTTTGCCATCTTTGCCTTTATACCACTTTGCCAGATCACTGCGGGACATGCGTCTGTCGATATTGTCACCAACATGCTGCCAAGCGGATTTAATCGCTTTCTTCGTATGGTGATCGAAGTCATCTTTGCCTTCGTTCTGGTACTGATTGCCTGGCGGTTATACGATGGGATGATGTCCAAACGGGGATACGGCGAAACAACGTTTCTGCTGCAATTTCCGATCTGGTGGGCCTATGCATTCAGCTTTTTTGCCGCAATCACGGGGGCCATTGTTGGGGTCTATATGGGGTTGGTGCGCACATACGAGTTCTTTTCCGGTCGAATTGTCATTGGTGACGGCATGGAGGCCGAATTGTGAGTACTCTTGAAATAGGCATAGCGTCGTTCCCGGCCCTGATGATTCTGATCTTTCTGCGCGTGCCCATCGGGCTGGCGATGTTTGTCGTCGGGCTTGTCGGGCTTGTGGTTGTCACTGATGGCACCAACGTCGCGTTTTCGCGTCTGAAAAGCGAAACGTTCACAACATTTTCCAGCTATTCGCTGACCATCGTGCCGATGTTCCTGCTGATGGGGCATTTTGCAACGCTGGGCGGGATGTCCAATGCGCTGTTCAAGGCCGCCGAGGGCTTTCTTGGTCATCGCAAGGGTGGCGTGGCGATGGCGGCAATCGGGGCCTGCGCCGGGTTTGGTTCAATCTGCGGCAGTTCACTGGCCACCGCGGCCACCATGGGCCGTGTCGCGTTGCCTGAACTGAAACGCTATGGCTATGCGGGCGGGTTTTCGTCGGCCACACTGGCGGCGGGCGGAACACTGGGTATTTTGATCCCGCCTTCGGTGGTTCTGGTGATCTATGCGATCCTGACAGAACAGAATATCGCCAAGCTGTTTCTGGCGGCGTTCATCCCCGGTATTCTGGCGGCCCTTGGGTATGTCATTGCCATTTCGATCTATGTTCGCCTGCACCCGGAATCGGCGGGCACCCGTCCGCCCGTACCCTATAAGGAACGCTTTGCCGCGTTGTTTCAGGTCTGGCCGGTGCTTTTGGTGTTTGGCATGGTTGTGGGGGGCATCTATCTGGGGTGGTTCACCCCGACCGAAGGCGCGGCCGTGGGTGCATTTGGCACTGGTCTGATCGCCTATCTGAACCGGGGGCTGACCTGGTCGACCCTGATAGACAGCTTCATGGTGACGGCACGATCCACCGCGATGATCTTTTTCATCGTGTTGGGGGCCGGGTTCTATAATGGTTTTCTGGCGCTGACGCAGGTGCCCCAGGAACTGGCGAACTATGTGACCAGTCAGGGGTTCGGTGCCTGGACGGTTCTTTCGCTTATCCTGGTGTTCTATCTGGTCTTTGGCTGTGTGATGGACAGCCTGTCGATGATCCTGCTGACCATTCCGATCTTTTTCCCGGTGATCAGCGTGCTTGATTTCGACATGGTTTCCTTGCCTCTCATGCAGGCGGATGCCGCGATGGAGGTTCTGCGCCTTGGCGTCCCTGATGGCATGGGGGCCGATATGCTGGCCTCGATTCAGGGTGCGATCGCCGATGGTGCTGAATTGACGCGCGAACAGATGAAGGAACTGGGCATTCGGGTCACCCGGGTCATGGCCGAGCGTATCGAGGCAGAGCGCGTGGCGATCTGGTTCGGTATTCTGGTGCTGATCGTGGTCGAGGTGGGGCTGATAACGCCGCCTGTGGGGATGAACCTGTTTGTCATCAACGCGATGGACCCAAAGACGCCGATGGTCGAAACCTACAAGGCCGTTGTGTACTTTGTTGCCTCGGATCTGGTTCGGGTGGTTATTCTGGTCGCCTTCCCGGCCATCACCCTGTTCCTGATCACCTGATCAGACGTGACTTGGCGCTGGGCGCTTGCGTGACTTGAATTTAGGTACTATCCATAACCATTATGGATAGTACCTGTATTTTAGGGCGCGGGAGGCGGCACAAAATATAGGCCCGACAGGACCAAGGCCCACCCGGCTTTGCAATCAGCGTTTCCCAATAACAGCCGGGCCTGCCCCGGCGGGAAGACGTGATATGCCCGATAAGCCCCTGTTGATTGAGGTCAACGACCGTATTGCCACCCTGACCATGAACCGCCCGGATAAACGTAACGCCATGTCCGATGCCCTGCTGGGCGCGCTGGATGCGTTCTTTGCCGCGCCCCCCGATGGTGTGCGTGTGGTGGTTCTGACCGGGGCGGGCGGGCATTATTGTGCCGGGCTGGACCTGAGCCAGCACAAGGCACGCGACGCCGAGGCCACCATGCGCCATTCGCGCCACTGGCACAGTGTGATGGACCGTATCCAGTTGGGCGGCCTGCCAGTGGTGTCGGCGATGGCTGGCGCGGTCATGGGCGGCGGTCTGGAACTGGCCACGTCAACCCATGTGCGCGTGGCCGAACCATCGTGCAAGTTTCAACTGCCCGAAGGGCGGCGTGGCATATTCGTTGGCGGTGGGGCCACGGTACGGGTCGGGCGCATACTGGGCGCTGACCGGATGACCGAAATGATGTTGACCGGGCGTATTTACGGCCCCGAGGATGCCGTGCGTCTGGGGTTGGCGCATTACGCGGTGGATGAGGGCGCAGCACTGGCCAAGGCGTATGAGCTGGCGGAAAAGATTGCCGATAACGCAAGCCTGTCCAACTATATCATGGTTCAGGGTATCGCGCGGATCGAGGGCATGTCGGCCCAGGACGGGTTGTTCGCCGAAAGCCTGTGCGCGGCCATCACCCAGACCAGCCCGGATGCATATGAAGGGCTGGCCGCGTTTCTGGAAAAACGCGCGCCACAGTTCAGGTGACGAAGATGGAAAAGCAGGTGATCTCGGATACGTCGCTGCGCTGTTTTGCTGGCTATGCCCTGAAACGCGCCTTTAACAGTGTGCAGGCGGATGTGAACGCCACGCTTGCGCCGCTGGGCCTGCGGATGCTGTCCTTTTCGGCACTGGCGGTGATTGCCGAAAATCCTGGCCTGCGTCAGTCGCAACTGGCCGGTGCGCTGTCGATCGAGCGGCCCAATCTGGTGATCGTACTGGATGATCTGGAACAGCGCGGGTTGATCGTGCGTGACCGGGTGCCCAGCGACCGGCGCGCCTATGCGCTGCGCCTGACGGATGATGGCGGGCGGGTTTACCAACTGGCCGCAAGCGCGGTTCAGGCGCATGATGCGCGCATGACAAGCGGGCTGAGCAAGGTCGAGAGACTGGCCATGATCGACGCATTGCGCCGGATCGAGACGGCAAACACAAAGGAGCAACCCGATGGCTAGGCAACAATCCTATCGTCCCCACAAGGTGCAATGCGAAGACCGGGCAGATGGCAGCATCCTGATGCGGTCGGATTATGCGCTGGGTCAGGCGGCAGATACCACCAACGACTGGTTACACCGCTGGGCTGTTGATCGGCCCGACGGGGTGTTTCTGGCTGAACGCAGCGGGGCGGGTTGGCGCGAACTGCGCTATGGTGCGGCGCTGGAACAGGTGCGCGCACTGGCGGGTGGATTGCTGGCAAGGGGGCTGAACGCGGACACCCCGATCCTGATCATATCGGGCAATGGGGTCGACCATGGTCTGCTGGTTCTGGCGGCGCAGTATGTCGGCATCCCGACCGTGCCGGTGGCCGAACAATATTCGCTGATCCCCGGTGCGCAAAAGCAACTGGTGTATATTCTGGGCCTGATCCGCCCGGCCATGGTGTTCGCCGAGGATGGCGCGCGGTTTGGCGCATCACTGGCCCTGCCGGAAATGGAGGGGTTGGACATTGTGGTCAGTCGTGGGGCCGGGCCGGGCATGACCCTGTTCGATGATCTGCCAAATGGTGCCAGCATGGCCGATACAGATGCCGCCGCCGCACAAATCGGGCCGGATACGGTGGCCAAGATCCTGATGACATCTGGCTCTACGTCCAATCCAAAGGGGGTGCTGACCACCCAAAGGATGATGTGTGCCAACCAACAGATGTACGCCGAGGTGCTGTCCCTGCTGGGCGCGCGCGTGCCCCGGTTGGTGGATTGGCTGCCGTGGAACCACGTGTTTGGCGGGTCGAACAACTTTAACCAGATGCTGGCGTTCGGCGGCAGCCTTTATATCGACGCGGGCAAGCCGGTTAAGGCCCTGATCGGCAAAACGGTTGAAAACAACCTGCTGATGAATGGCACCATTGCCTATAACGTGCCTGTCGGGTTCACCCTGTTGCGCGATGAAATGCGCACCAATCAGGCGCTGAAACAAAAGTATTTCGAAGATCTGGACATGATCTTTTATGCGGCGGCGTCACTGCCACAGGATGTCTGGCAGGATCTGGTCGATATGGCCGCCGAGGTTCGCGATGAACCGCCCCTGATGACCACCTGCTGGGGTATGACCGAAACCGCCCCGGCCTGTGTTTTCCTGCAGGAACCCTCTGACGAGGCCGGGGTGATTGGCGTTCCGCTGCCCGGCGTGACGGCCAAACTGGTGCCCGAGGGGGGGGCCAGGTTTGAACTGCGCGTCAAGGGGCCGAACATCACACCGGGGTATTTCCGTGATGCAGATAAAACTGCCGCGGCCTTTGACGACGAAGGGTATTTTCACACGGGCGATGCGATGACGCTGGTTGATCCGGCGGACCGGTCCCGTGGTCTGCGGTTTGATGGGCGCTTGTCCGAAGATTTCAAACTGACCACCGGCACCTGGGTACGTGGTGCCGCGCTTAGGCTTGAAATGCTGGGGCTGCTGGCCCCGCTGGCGGCGGATGTGGTGATAACAGGCGAAGGAAAGTCCGAGGTCGGGCTGCTGATTATCCCGGCGGCGGGTCTGTTGGGCGAGGGTGGCGGACTGACGCCGGATGGGGGTGCCTGTCTGGGTGCGCTGGTTCAGGCCGACATTGCCGGGCGACTAAGGGGGCGGGCCGAAACCGCGCGCGGATCATCAAACAGGGTGGTGCGCGCGCTGATCCTGTCTGAACCGGCATCGATGGCCGAAGGTGAAATCACCGCCAAGGGTAACCTGAATTTCCGCAAGCTGCTGGACCGTCGCCGCGATGTTCTGGACCGGCTTTATGATGACACAGATCCGGCGGTTATCCGAATTTGACGGGCTGAACTGGCAAAACGCCCGGAAATAGGCATTATCTTGCATAAACAGGTTTATTGTGCACTATACCGCAGGTCGGCAAGGGAAACGTAAGGCTGACACATTGGGGGGAAAGAAAATCATGACTGAATCCGGGAATGCGGCGGTCTATTTTGTGGACCGGCATGTGGCCGAAGGCCACGCAGGGGCAATCGCCTTTCGAGAAGCGACCGGCGATCAACGAGAGTTGAGCTATGGCGATCTGGCCAGCCAATCGGGGTGTGTCGCCACGGCGCTGGGCCGGGCCGGGATAACGCGTGAATCGCGGGCGCTGATGCTGGTTCTGGATCAGGTTGAATTTCCGTCAATCTTTTGGGGCTGTCTGAAGGCCGGGGTGGTCCCTGTCCCCCTGAATACCCTGCTGGCAACCCCGGTTTACGAGGCCATCCTGAATGATAGCCGCGCCACCTGCCTGTTTGTATCGGCAGAACTGTGGCCCGTGGTGCAACCCGCCGCCGCCGCATCGTCGCATCTGACGCGGATCGTGGTGATCGGTGGCACGGCCCCCGAAGGGACGCAGGGGTATGGCGATTTTGTTGACGGTTGCGGGCCTGCGGAGACGATTGATGCGTCAGCCGATGACGTGGCGTTCTGGCTGTATTCGTCCGGCTCGACCGGCCAGCCCAAGGGGGTGCGCCATGTGCATGGTGCGCTAAGGGCCACGTCAGATACTTACGGTGCGCAGGTGCTGGGGATCGAAGAAAGCGATGTGATCTTTTCCGCGGCCAAGCTGTTTTTTGCGTATGGCATGGGCAATGGCATGACCTTTCCCATGTCGGTCGGCGCGACGGCGATCCTGTTTAACGGGCGCCCCACGCCGGATGATGTAACGGGTATACTGGCCGCCCAGAAACCAACGATCTTTTGCGGGGTGCCAACGCTTTATGCGGCGATGGTCGCGTATCTGGGCAAGGCTGGAAAACCGGACATTTCCCTGCGCCGCTGTATTTCTGCAGGCGAGGCTTTGCCAGCCGAGGTTGGCAGGAAGTGGTCGGAAATCTGGGGAACTGACATTCTGGACGGGGTCGGATCAACCGAGATGCTGCATATCTTTTTGTCCAACGCGCCGGGGGATGTGACCTATGGCACATCGGGGCGCGCTGTGCCTGGCTATGACGTGCGGTTGGTGGACGAAAACGGCGAGGAAGTCGGCGACGATGGCGGTATCGGCGAATTGCTGGTGCGCGGCGCATCGGCGGCCGATGGGTACTGGAACCAGCGCGGCAAAAGCCGCATCACGTTTGAGGGCGAATGGACCCGCACAGGCGACAAGTACGAGCGCGCCAGCGAGGGCCGGTTTGTATACTGCGGGCGCACGGATGACATGTTCAAGGTGTCGGGTATCTGGCTTTCACCGTTCGAGGTGGAACAGGCATTGGCCAGCCACCCGGCGGTTCTTGAGGCCGCAGTCGTGGCCGCGTGTGATGACGAGGGGCTGGAGAAACCCAAAGCCTATATCGTGCTTCAGGATGGTGGCGACCCCGCCGGTCTGGCTGATGAGCTTAAGGAATATGTCAAAGGGCAGATCGGCAAATGGAAATACCCGCGCTGGATCAACTTTGTTGGCGACCTGCCCAAAACGGCAACCGGCAAGATCCAGCGATTTAAACTTAGGGACAGTGAATAATGGCTGATCTGGATTGGTCGACACAGCCGAAGACGCCGCTGGTGGTGGATGGAATTCAGTTGGAATATGCCTGTTTCGGGCCGACGCCAGATCAGGCCCCGACCATTGTCATGCTGCACGAGGGGCTGGGCTGTGTCGCCCTGTGGCGTGATTTTCCCCGGCAGGTGGCGCAGGCCACAGGCATGGGGGTCTTTGTTTATTCCCGTCAGGGTTATGGCCAGTCCGATCTGGCCAACCTGCCCCGCCCGCTTGATTTCATGACCCGCGAGGCGGTGGATGTATTGCCCCGTGTGCTGGATCAGATCGGATTTCAGCGCGGTATCCTGTTTGGCCATTCCGACGGCGCAACCATCGCCGCGATCTATGCCGGAAGCGTGTCGGACCAACGGGTGCGCGGCCTGATCCTGATGGCCCCACATTTCTTTACCGAACCGGTTGGTCTGGCCGAAATTGAAACGGCGCGCCATACCTTTGATTCCAGCGACATGAAGGCGCGGTTGGGTAAATACCACCGTGACCCCAAGGCGACGTTCAATGGCTGGAATGACGTTTGGCTGGACCCCGGTTTCAAGGACTGGAACGTGGCCGAGGTGATCGACTATCTGCGCATTCCGGTGCTGGCGATCCAGGGTCGCCAGGATCAATACGGAACGCTGGCCCAGATTGAAGAGATTGAAAGCCGCATCTATTCCCCGGTTGATATCGAAATTCTGGATGATTGCAGGCACGCACCGCATTTTGAACAACCGGAACAGACACTGGATGTCGTGGCAGAGTTTACCGATCGGCTGGCACGGATCGAGGCCACCGGGCCGATTCCGGGCTAAGGTAGATCCGGGTAGGGCGATTCTGCAGAGTGCAAAATATGCACAATAATGCACCATCAAAAACCACCCAGGCGGCTATAATTTTACACATATGCCGTAAAGCACTGTTATATAACGATTTGTAATAGGCATTATTTTGCATAATGGTATTTACCCAATGCCGCTAAGGTTATAAAGTGTAGGCAAGATTCATCCTTTTAAGGAGCGCGTGACAATGGCCAAGGTCATCGATTTTCAAACAGCCCCCTCTCAATACAAACACTGGCGGGTCGACTATGACGCAGAGGTTGCCAACCTCTTTATGGATGTCGATGAGGACGGCGGGTTGTTTGACGGCTATAAGCTCAAGCTGAACTCGTATGATCTGGGTGTGGATATCGAACTGGCCGATGTGGTTCAGCGGATGCGCTTTGAGCACCCAGAGGTCAAAGTGGTTGTCATGCAGTCGAACCAGGACAAGGTGTTTTGCGCCGGGGCCAACATTCGGATGCTGGGCGGGGCAAGTCACGCGCACAAGGTGAATTTCTGTAAATTCACCAACGAAACCCGCAACACATTCGAGGCCGCTGAAGATGACAGCGGCCAGAAATACATCTGTGCGGTTCAGGGTGCCTGTGCCGGGGGCGGATACGAACTGGCGCTGGCGTGCAATTACATCATGCTGACCAACGACAGCAATTCGTCTGTTTCCCTGCCCGAGGTGCCGCTGTTGGCGGTGTTGCCGGGCACCGGTGGGCTGACCCGCGTGACAGATAAACGCAAGGTGCGGCGCGATCTGGCGGATGTGTTCTGTTCCACCGAAGAGGGCGTAAAGGGCCAGCGCGCGGTTGATTGGCGGTTGGTGGACGAAATCATTCCCAATTCAAAATTCAAGGAAACGGTTCAGGAACGGGCGCGTGAATTCGCGGCGGCCTCGGCCCGGCCTTTGGGGCTTACCGGGATCGAACTGACCCCACTGGACCGGACAATTGGCGAAGATAGCGTGACCTATTCACTGGTCGAGGCGGCGATTGACCGGGAATCCGGCCAGGTCACCATTACCCTAAGCGGCCCTGATGGGGCGGTGCCGGCGTCAATGGACGACCTGCAGGCGCAGGGGGCCAATGGCTATATGCTGCGGCTTGCGCGTGAACTGGACGATGCCATCCTGCATCTGCGCCTGAACGAACGTGAATGCGGGTTGGTTTTGTTCCGCACGCAGGGCGACAGCGAATTGCTGATGGCGCACGAGGCCCTGTTGCTGGACAATGGCGATCACTGGCTGGCCAACGAGATCCTGAAATACTGGAAGCGGGTGCTAAAGCGGGTCGATATGACCTCGCGTTCGCTTGTTGCGCTGATCGAACATGGGTCATGCTATGCGGGTGTTCTGGCCGAATTGCTGTGGGCGGTTGACCGCAGCTATATGATGCTGGACGAATTTGACGGTGATAACCGGCCAATGGCGGCGATCACCCTGGGCAAAAGCAACTTTGGCACCTACCCGATGGGCAATGACCTGACCCGCCTGCAAACCCGGTTCCTGGGAGAGCCGGAATTGGTAGAGACCGCACAAGGCAACATCGCCACCGCGCTTGAGGCAAAAGAGGCCGAAAAGCTGGGCCTGATCACCTATGCCTTTGACGATATCGACTGGGAAGACGAAATTCGTGTGTTCCTTGAGGAACGGGCCAGCTTTTCGCCCGATGCGATGACCGGAATGGAGGCCAACCTGCGCTTTGCCGGCCCGGAGACGATGGAAACCCGGATATTTGGTCGCCTGACGGCCTGGCAGAACTGGATATTCCAGCGCCCCAATGCGGTCGGCCCCGAAGGCGCGCTTCAGCGGTATGGCACCGGCGTGCGCGGTAAATACAATATGGAACGTGTATAATACAAACAGGCGGCGGGTAAGAATCCGCGCGACCAACAGAAAACCCCAAGGGAGACCCCCGAATGCTTGATCTTATCAACGTCAGCTATGACACGCAGATCCCCAACAATGTTGGCCTCAGCTCGGACAAACGGGTTCTGAAGGCGCTGGAAAAATGGCACCCCGGTTACATAAGCTGGTGGAGCGATCTGATCCCGCGGAATTTTCAGGAAAGCCTGATCTATCTGCGTACCGCCGTCAGCGTCGACCCCAAAGGCTGGGCCAAGTTCGATTACGTAAAGATGCCGGAATATCGCTGGGGTGTTCTGCTGGCCCCGCAGGTCGAAGACCGGCGTATCCCGTGTGGTGAACACATGGGCGAACCGGCCTGGCAAGAGGTGCCCGGCGAATACCGGTCGCTGCTGCGTCGTCTGATCGTGATTCAGGGCGATACCGAACCGGCCAGCGTTGAACAACAGCGGTTTCTGGGCCTGACCGCCCCGTCGCTGTATGACCTGCGCAACCTGTTTCAGGTCAACGTGGAAGAGGGCCGCCACCTTTGGGCGATGGTTTATCTGCTGCATAAATATTTCGGCCGTGATGGGCGCGAAGAGGCGGACGATCTGCTGCTTCGTCAGTCCGGCAGCGAAGAGGCCCCCCGGATGCTGGGTGCCTTCAACGAGGAAACGCCAGACTGGTTGTCGTTCTTCATGTTCACCTATTTCACTGACCGTGATGGCAAGATGCAACTGGAATCGCTGGCGCAATCCGGGTTTGACCCGCTTAGCCGCACCTGCCGGTTCATGCTGACCGAAGAAGCGCACCACATGTTCGTCGGCGAAACCGGCGTGGGGCGCACCATTCAGCGCACCTGTGAGGCAATGAATGCCGCCGGGATCACCGACCCCTACGACATCGACAAGATCCGCGATCTGGGTGTTATCGACCTGCCGCTGATCCAGAAAAAGCTGAACATGCACTATACCCTGTCGCTTGACTTGTTCGGGCGCGAGGTGTCGACCAACGCGGCCAATGCGTTCAACTCGGGCATCAAGGGCCGTTATATGGAGCAGCGGATCGATGATGATCACAAGCTGGCCAATGACACCTATAAGGTTTGGGATATGGTCGATGGCAAGATGATCCAGCACGAAGTGCCGGCCCTGACAGCCATGAACATGCGCCTGCGCGACGATTATACCCGTGACGCTGCCGGTGGTGTTGGCCGTTGGAACAAGATTATCGAAAAGTTGGGCATCGAGTTTGAAATGACGTTGCCGCACGAGGCATTCAACCGCAAGATCGGCGTCTTTTCCGATCTGCCGTTTGACCCCGAGGGCAACCTGCTGTCCGGTGCCGAGCATGAGGCCGGTGTGAAAAACTGGCTGCCGTCCCGCGCCGATGGCGATTTCATCCAGTCACTGATGAAACCATGCACCGAGACGGGCCAGTACGCCGGTTGGATCGCACCGCCCAAGGTTGGCATCGATAACAAGCCGGGTGACTTTGAGTACGTTAAGTTGCATATGGCCTGATAAGAACGACCGGGGGGCTGCGGCCCCCCGATTTACACATGATAAGGACGCAGGCATGAACAAACCGCTAAAGCAGCATCTGATCGACCCCGAGATCTGCATTCGCTGTTACACCTGCGAGATGACCTGTGCTCTTGAGGCCATCAGCCATGATGACAACAACGTCGTCATCGATGTCTCAAAATGCGAATTCTGCATGGATTGCATCCCCGTGTGCCCCACCGGGTCAATCGACGAATGGCGCGTGGTGGCCGAACCCTATTCACTGGATGATCAGTTCGGCTGGGAAGACCTGCCCGCCCAGCAGGAAATTGGCGAAGGCCAAGAGGCCGACACCGGGCTTGAGGCGCTGGATGATGCCATGGCCATCCTTCTGGCCGAGGCCCACAAAGGGGCTGGCGGCAAGGCCCGCGCACCGACCAGTGCCGCCAAGCCGACCATCAACATGTATAATCTGGGCAAACCGGCCGAGGCCACCGT
>DAOUPC010000234.1 GCA_030626365.1 Paracoccaceae bacterium | reverse complement strand
TCAGGCTGTACCGCCCAGGCGGGGGCCGTCGCAAAGACGCCCGTCAGCACAAAAGCCCCCCCCAGCAGCAGCGCCAGAACCAACATCATCCGTTTCATTCTGCCGCCACCCCTTGCGCCTTGTCGCGTCGCGTGGCACCCGCCGCCACCCGGAACCGACGGTCCGACAGGCTAAGTGCGCCACCAAACGCCATCAGCAACACACCACCCCAGATCCAGTTGGCCAGCGGTTTGATATAGGTCCGCATGGCCCAGCCACCATCGGCCTGCTTGTCCCCGATCACCACATAAACGTCGCGCAAAAACCGATAGTCGATCGCCGCCTCGGTGGTCGGCATCCGGGTCACCGGATAGGTGCGCTTTTCCGGGGTCAGCCGGGCCACTTCGCGCCCGTCCTGTTCCAGCAGCACGGTTGCCATGGTGGAAAAGTAATTCGGCCCCGTCACCCGTTCGACCGACTCAAGCGTCAGGCTAAAGGCCCCCACATCATACGTGTCACCCAGTTTGACGATGCGGATATCTTCCTGTTCCCAGGCGGTTAGCCCGGCAATGGCGAATATGGTAATGCCCAGACCGCCATGTGCCACCGCACGGCCCCAGTCCGACCTTGGCAGGCTGAACAGACGTGTCAGACGCGCGCGCATTGCCCCGCGCCCAGAGCGGCTCCACAGGTCAACCCCGGCCCCGAACACCATCCACGATCCCAGCAACAGGCCAACAGGCCCCAACATGCTGCGCCCGGTTTGCATGACCCAGGCCAGCAATCCCAGCGCCAGCGCCAGCCCGAACGCATAGCGCAACGACCAGATCGCCCGACCCAGTTTTCCGCGCTTCCACGGCAGCAACGCACCAATCGGCATCGCCACCCCCAGCGCCACCATGAACGGGGTGAACGCCATGTTGAAAAACGGTGCCCCGACGCTTAGTTTTCGGTCAAAGAACATCTCGGCTATGATGGGCCAGAGGGTGCCAAAGAACACCACGAAACAGCCCACCGCCAGCAGGATATTGTTGACCACCAGCGCGCTTTCACGACTGACCACGGAAAACACGCCCTTGGCCTCCATCGCGCCGGCCCGCAAGGCGAACAGTATCAGCGCGCCGCCCGTAAACACCGCCAGAATGATCAGGATGACAATCCCCCGTTCGGGGTCATTGGCAAAGGCATGCACCGACGTCAGCAGGCCGGACCGCACGATAAACGTGCCGATCAGTGAAAATCCGAACGCCAGGATCGCCAGCAGGATGGTCCAGCTTTTCAGCGACTCGCGCTTTTCCACGACAATCGCCGAATGCAGCAGCGCGGCGGCCAGCAGCCAGGGCATGAACGACGCATTCTCGACCGGGTCCCAGAACCAAAAGCCCCCCCAACCCAGTTCGTAATAGGCCCACCAGGACCCCAACCCGATACCGATTGTCAGGAAAACCCACGCCGCCAGCGTCCAGGGCCGCACCCACCGGCCCCAGGCCGCATCAATGCGCCCTTCGATCAGCGCGGCAACGGCAAAGGAAAACGCCATGCTTAGCCCGACATACCCTAGGTACAAAAACGGCGGATGAAACGCCAGGCCCGGATCCTGCAACAGCGGGTTCAGGTCCTGCCCGTCAAAGGGTGGCACCTCAAGACGCAAAAACGGGTTCGAGGTGAACAGGATAAACGCAAAGAATGCCACCGCGATCGCGGATTGCACCGACAGCACCCGCGCCCGCAGCGCGGGTGGCAACCCACCCCCGAACCACGATGCCGTGACACCGAACATGGTGACAATCAGCACCCATAACAGCATCGAGCCTTCGTGATTCCCCCATGTGCCGGAAATCTTGTACAGCATCGGTTTGGCCGAATGGCTGTTCTCGACCACGATCTTCAGCGAGAAATCAGAGGTGATAAAGGCCCACATCAGCGCGCCAAAGGCGAACGCCGTCAGGGCAAACTGAATGTTGGCGGCCGGGTCGGCCACCGCCATCCAGTTGGGCAGTTGTTTCTGGGCACCAATCATCGGCACCACCATCTGAACGATGGCAACCATGAAGGCGAGGATAAGGGCGAAATGGCCAAGCTCTGTAATCATGCGCCTACATATAGTACGACCAGCCAGCGGGGCAATGGGTTTTGACACTTGCTCGGGTTCACATTGTCGCAAGCAGGTGGCCTTTACCCGGCCCTACCCCACCTGCAACGCCTTCCAGTCCTCAAGCGCCGGGTTTTGTTCGGGGCGCACCACCGCCACGCTTAGCTGTGCATCGCCCCCGGCATCGGCCACGCCCGGGCTGTCACCACGCAGCGCCTTCAGCGTGGTGATATTGCCCACCACCTGCGGCACACGGGCCATTGTCGCGGCAATGTCGCGTTGGAAATCCTGGCCTTTGCGCTGGTGACGCGCGCCGAAATAGAACGACACGATGACCCCCAGCAGCCACCACAGCGGCTCTGGCACCAGGACAATCCCCTGCATCCGCGCGGCAAACCACAGCGGATCGACCATCGCCGTGATGAACAACCCCAGCGTTCCCAGCGCCAGCGCCGGACGCGGCAGGCGGTTCAACCCGTCCATGAACCGGTCAAACGCCCCCTGACGCGGCACGGCGAATTCCGCGCCGAACTGTTGCATCGCCTGCCCCCGCACGGTTTGCGCCCGCTGTGCCCCGGCCTCGGCGTTTTCGACGAACACCTCGGCGGTTTCACGCAGCACATTGCGCCCGCCCCCGAAAATCACGCCAAATATGTCTGCCACTATCCCCATGCCGCGACCCTTTGCTGAAACTGTTCGGAACTAAGATGATAGCGCGGCGACAAAAATGCCTCGGCCCGTTTGATCCAGCCACCCTTGGTGCCGGCGCGGGTGCGGGCATATTTGCGGCTTGCCACCCGCCCATCCGCCAGCCGAAAGTAATAATTGCGCCGCGCCACACCATACGCATCGCGCAAGGCAGTCGCATCCGGGACGGCCGCCTTGTGCGTGGCCGCCAGCGTCTGAGGCCCGACCACCCCGTCCACCCCCACGCCATACCCCATGTCACGCAGCAACCGTTGCAGGATTTTCACCGCATTGCCGCCCGCATTGACATACATGTCAAACAGGCTGGGTTGCAGCGCGCCCGGCATCTCGGAAATGCGCGGGCGCTGAAAGTAATGGGTGATGAATATGTCCACCGCCTGTTCTCGGCGCAGCGCACGGACATCCGCCACCCCCACCGACCCGTCGCCGCTCAGGTCCAGCCCAAGACGGCGCATGGTGTGGATCGTCACGCCATATTTGGTGGCCCCGCCCGGATCATCCGGGTCGTTGACGAACCCACCCTCGCGGGCAACGATTTCTTCGGCAATCTGGCGAACACTCTGCATTCCGGCCCCCGGCATTTGAAACGGCATCAACAATCCGGCCCAGACGCTGCACCAAAATGGTTAATTCCACCCGATCCCTGCGTGCGGTGCCCTTTCCAGTTCCCTTGCCCGTTCCCTTCCCGGCTCCAATTCGCTACACCACCCCAAACCCATCAAGGACCAGCGCCATGGACACCCAAGAACAACCCCAGATCTACCTGACCACCCCGTCCGACATCGACCTGGACAGCTTTCCCGCCCTGCTGGGCAAGGTGCTGGAATCGGCCCCGATCGCCTGCATCCGTCTGGATATGGCCAGCCGGGACGAGGATATCGTGGCACGCGCGGCGGATGCCTTGCGCGAGGTGGCCCATACACATGACGTGGCGCTGGTAATCCGCGATCACGTGCTGCTAGCGCAACGGCTGGGGCTGGATGGGGTGCATCTTAGTGATGCGGCAAGGTCCGTACGCGATGCGCGCAAAGTGCTGGGAGCGGACGCAATTGTCGGCAGCTTTTGCGGGGGCACGCGCCATGATGGCATATCCGCCGCCGAGGCAGGGGCCGATTACGTTGCCTTTGGCCCGGTAGGCACATCCGATCTGGGCGATGGCACACAGGCCGAACCAGAGCTGTTTCAGTGGTGGTCACAAATGGTCGAAGTGCCGGTCGTGGCCGAAGGCGCGCTGGACGTGACGCAGATGGCGGCACTGGCCCCTTACACCGATTTCTTCGGCATCGGTGACGAGATATGGCGCACGAATGACCCGGCAGCGGCCCTGGCCGGGCTGATCGCCGCCATGGGCTGACGACGCCCAACGCGGGCAGCAGGCCAGTTCAGGCCAGTTCAGGCCAGTTTAGCGCGGGTCAGAGCGGTTCGATATCGCCCATTGCGCGCCGCGCATGGAAATCCACCTGAAACTGCGCAAAGGTGCCGGTGCCAATCGCATCCCGCATCCCCTGCATAAGTTCCTGATAGTAATGCAGGTTATGCCAGGTCAACAACATGCCGCTGATCATTTCCTGCGCCCGGAACACGTGATGCAGATAAGCACGTGAATAGGACCGGCAGGCCGGGCATGTGCAATCCTCGTCCAGCGGGCGCGGGTCATCGGCGTGGCGGGCATTTTTGATATTGATCACCCCGCGTCGGGTAAACACCTGCCCGGTACGCCCCGAGCGCGACGGCAACACGCAATCCATCATGTCGATCCCGCGCGCGACGGCCCCGACAATATCGTCCGGCTTGCCCACCCC
>DAOUPC010000172.1 GCA_030626365.1 Paracoccaceae bacterium | reverse complement strand
GGATCGGATGATGCGGATGATTGTGCCGTTCCGGCTGCATATCACGGGTGTGGATGGCACCTGGAAACTGGCCCAGAATAAACCAGATCAGGCGCGTGAACAGGCGGCGGGGCATGTCGATGCCTATGGTATCGGGTCCGAGGTGCGGGTTCTTGCGGCATTGATGCGGGGCGCGGGGGCATAGAGGTATAGGGGGCTGGCATAGACACGGGGCGGGGCCGGCCATAGGGTGGGCCAAACCCCAATACGCCGGAGCCACGCGCATGAAGCTTTATTACAGCCCGACCTCGCCTTATGTTCGCAAAGTCATGGCGGTATTGCATGAAACCGGCCAGTTGGCGGATGTGGAACTGATCACGGCCAGTGGCACGCCGCTGGCCCCTGCCGATGAACTGCGGGGAAAGAACCCGCTGGCCAAGGTGCCGGCGCTTGAACGCCCCGATGGCCCGACCCTGTTTGATAGCCGGGTGATCTGTGCCTATCTGGATGACCGCGCCGATGGCGGGCTTTACCCCGCAGGGACCGGGCGCTGGGATACGCTGACGCTTGAGGCGCTGGCAGACGGGATATTGGATGCGGCCCTGTTGATGACCTACGAAACACGGTTGCGCCCCGAAGATAAACGCATGCCGGAATGGGTTGATGGGCAATGGACCAAGGTTGAACGCGCCTGTGCGGCGCTGACCACCCGCTGGATGAGCCACCTGGCCGGGCCGGTTGATATGGGGCAAATCGCGGTTGGCTGCGCGCTGGGCTATGTGGATCTGCGGCATGATGCGCGTGGCTGGCGGCAGGGGAACGATGCGCTGGCCGCGTGGTTTGAAGCCTTCGAATCACGCCCAAGCATGGCGCAAACACGTCCGCCACAGGGCTGAAAACAACGGGCCGTTTCACGCAGGGGGACCGTCAAAGGCGGTCAGGCCGTGATAAAACCGTATCAGAGTACCCTCATGTGCGCCTATGACCGCTGGACGAATGTGATATGTCCCGATAATACCCGCCCTGAGAGATGCCGCCAAGGGGTGGTAGCTTTGCATGTTTGCCCGTCAAGGGCGCAGGAATTGGAGTAGACCTCGTGTCCCACGCAGAAGACCACGAAGGCACCCGGAGGGATTTCCTCTATTACGCCACCGCTGGTGCCGGAGCCGTAACCGCAGGGGCCGCCGTCTGGCCGCTGGTCAACCAAATGAATCCTTCGGCGGATGTGCAGGCGTTGTCCTCGATCCGCGTGGACATCAGTGGCGTCGAAGTTGGCACCCAGATCAGCGCCAAGTTTCTGGGCAAGCCGGTGTTCATTCGCCGCCGCACCCAGGACGAGATTGATCAGGCCCGTGCCGTCGAACTGGCCGACCTGCCCGATGACATTGCCCGCAACGAAAACCGCGGCGATGTCCCCGCGACGGACGAAAACCGGAGCATGGACGAAGCGGGCGAATGGCTGGTGATGATGGGTGTCTGCACCCACCTTGGCTGTGTCCCGCTGGGCGACGGTGCCGGGGATTTCCACGGCTGGTTCTGCCCCTGTCACGGATCGCACTATGATACGTCCGGACGGATCCGCAAAGGTCCTGCACCTGAGAACCTGCCGGTTCCGGTTGCTGAATTCATCGACGAAACAACGATCAAACTGGGATAAGGAAACACATAATGTCCGGCATTCCGCACGATCACTACGAACCGAAATCTGGCGCAGAAAAGTGGCTGCACAGCCGCCTGCCCATTGTTGGCCTGATCTATGACACGATCATGATCCCAACCCCTAAAAACCTGAACTGGATGTGGATTTGGGGCATTGTCCTGGCCTTCTGTCTGGTTCTGCAAATCGTCACCGGCATTGTGCTGGCGATGCATTACACACCGCATGCTGACCTGGCGTTTGCATCGGTTGAACACATCATGCGCGACGTGAATGGCGGCCATATGCTGCGTTATTTGCACGCCAATGGCGGTTCACTGTTCTTTCTGGCCGTTTATACCCACATTTTCCGCGGGCTTTACTATGGCTCATATAAAGCCCCGCGTGAGGTGACATGGATCATCGGCATGTTGATCTTTCTGGCGATGATGGCCACTGGTTTCATGGGTTATGTACTGCCTTGGGGTCAGATGTCATTCTGGGGGGCCACCGTTATTACCGGCCTGTTCGGCGCGATCCCGTTTGTTGGTGAGGCGTTGCAGACCTGGTTGCTGGGTGGGCCAGCCGTGGACAATGCCACGCTGAACCGGTTCTTCAGCCTGCACTATCTGCTGCCATTCGTGATTGTGGCGCTGGTTGCGATCCATATCTGGGCCTTCCACACAACCGGTAACGGCAACCCGACAGGGGTTGAAGTGCGCCGTGGTTCCAAGGAAGAGGCAGAGAAAGACACGCTGCCGTTCTGGCCATACTTTGTGATCAAGGATCTGTTCGCCCTGGCGGTGATCCTGACCGTGTTCTGGGTCGTGGTCGGGTTCATGCCCAACTATCTTGGTCACCCGGACAACTACATCGAGGCCAACCCGCTGGTGACGCCGTCGCATATCGTGCCTGAATGGTTTTTCCTGCCATTCTACGCAATCCTGCGCGCATTCACTTCCGAGGTCTGGGTGGTTCAGTTCGCATCCTTCGTGACCGGCGGCATTGTCGACGCCAAGTTCTTTGGTGTTCTGGCGATGTTCGGATCCATTGCCGTGATGGCACTGGTGCCCTGGCTGGATACATCAAGCGTGCGTTCCGGTCGTTACCGGCCGATGTTCAAGTGGTGGTTCCTACTTCTGGTAATCGACTTCTTTGTCCTGATGTGGCTGGGTTCGATGCCGGCGGAAGAGCCGTACGCAACCTGGTCGCTGATCGCATCGGCCTATTGGTTCGGTTATTTCCTGGTGATCCTGCCGCTGCTTGGGGTGCTGGAAAAGCCCGACACACCACCGGCAACCATCGAGGAAGATTTCGATGCGCATTATGGCAAACCGGACGAAGCGGGCAGCGATGCCGCAGCTTCATCTGCTGAATAAGAAAGGACTGGGACCCATGTTCAAGAAACTTGCAATCAGTGCCGTCTTTGCCCTGACCCTTGCACCTGTCGCCCTTCAGGCGTCAGGTGGTGGCGAGCAGCACATCGAAGACTTTGCCTTTTCATTCGAAGGCCCGTTTGGCGCGTATGACCAGAACCAGCTGCAGCGTGGCCTGCAGGTTTATACCGAGGTCTGTTCGGCCTGCCACGGTATGAAGCTGGTGCCTATCCGGTCTTTGTCGGACGAAGGTGGTCTGGGTATGCCAGAGGATCAGGTTCGCGCCTATGCGGCTGAGAACTTTGAAATGTTCGATGCCGATCTGGACGATTTCCGCCCGGCAACCCCGGTGGATAATTTCCCCAGGAACGACGATGCCGGCGCACCGGACCTGAGCCTGATGGCCAAGGCCCGTGCCGGTTTCCACGGCCCCTATGGTCTGGGCATCAACCAGATGTTCAAAGGCATGGGTGGTGCGGAATACATCGCGTCGCTGCTGGACGGTTATACCGGGCACGAAAAGGAAGAGGCCGGTGTGACCTTGTATGAAAACACCGCCTTTCCGGGTAGCTGGATCAGCATGGCACCGCCATTGTTCGATGAGGCGGTCGAGTTCGCGGATGGTCACTCCAACAGCGTCCGCGACATGTCACAGGACGTTTCGGCGTTCTTGATGTGGGCGGCCGAGCCGAAGATGATGGCACGCAAGCAGGCCGGGTTTGTCGGTGTTTTGATGCTGACCATTCTGTCGGTTCTGTTGTACCTGACCAACAAGCGGATCTGGGCCCCCATCAAGGGTAAAAAGAAGGCCTGATCCCAACAGCCGGACTAAAATTCAAGCCCCCCGCAGGTTGCCTGCGGGGGGCTTTCTTTTGATCGGTTGGTGAATTGTGAGGCGTTGTTTGGGGGCGTTGCCCCCTGACCCCCCAGGATATTTATAAACAGAAGAAGCAGGAAGGGCCGCAAGCGGTGTTTGCCCGCCTAGCTGCCACGGGTCAGGTGGTGGCTTTCCATTTCACGGCGCAGTTGCAGGGCCGGGTTCGATGGGTCCAGGGCCACGTCTGACTGGCGCAGGACATCGCCCATTTTTACTGCCTGCGTTACGGCCACCCCGCCGGCCAATCCGATCGGCAGGGCGTTTTGCGCCAGAGAGTTCGCCGCAGGCATGAGCCGGCCCCAAACGGTAAAGCCGCCTTCGCCGTCCAGCATGTCACCGGGGTGCAGGTCACGTTTTGCGACGGCCACCGCGTCTGCGTTAAAGGCGCGGGACTGGCCGGTTGGTTCGCCCCGCAGGGCCGCGGAAAGGACCGAGATACCCAGTTCCAGCCCGATCAGGTGGAAGGGTTTGTACATTGCCGCATACTGGCCGGTTGCGTCCGTGGGCAGCCCGTATTGGCGAAAACACCCGGCGGCATAATCGTTGGGGGCCTTCAGGATCACGTAGACACCCCAGCGCAGGTCACGGGGCACGTCCGAGCCATCGCGGTTAAGTGACGAGACGACCTCGACCATGCCATCGCCTTCCAGCACCCCGCCAAGGGATTGGGGGCGCAGGGTGTTTTGCAGATCATCCGTGCTGCAGGGTGGGAAAAGCAGGCCATCCGAGGGGGCCGCAAGGTCGCAGGCATTGGCGATGGCGGCCATTTCGATGGCTGATTTGGTGCCATCCAGGAACGAGTTGAACATCTGGCTGTTCATGCCTGCCGTTGCGGCCTCTGCGGCGCTTAGCCCGTAATGCTGCCAGATGTCGTCGGGGGTGACCGCGTGATATTCCGGCAGGTATTTGGTTCCCTTTCCGGCTGCCGTCACGGTGAACCCGGCGGCGCGGGCCCAGTCGACCAGTTCGCTGGTCAGGGCGGGTTGGTCGCCGTAGGCCATGGAATAGACTAGGCCGGCGGCGCGGAATTTTTCGGCCAGAAGGGGGCCGGCCAGCACGTCGGCCTCGACGTTGACCATGATGATATGTTTGCCGTGTTTCAGCGCATCAAGCGCGTGGGCAAGACCGGCGGCGGGGTTGCCGGTGGCCTCGATCACCACCTCTATGGCCGGGTCCGCGATCAGGTCGGTGCCCGCATCGGTGAAGCGGGTGGCCTGGATACGTGCGTCATCCCAGCCAACCGTGGCGCATGTCTGGCGGGCCCGGTCAGGTGACAGGTCGGCGATCACCGGCACCAGAAGGCCGGGTGTTGTGGGTATCTGGGACAAGAACATCGAGCCGAATTTTCCGGCACCGATCAGTCCGGCGCGTACCGGGTTTCCCGAGGCCGCGCGTGCGGCAAGAAGGTGGTGAAGGTTCATGTGGGGGTTTCCTGATCTGACCGGGTTTGCCCGGTTGGTGGGGGTGTTTTGGTGACTTTAGGGGGGTGTTTATGTGCTGGCAACGGGTTTGCGGGCCACCGGGGCGGTTCTTTGGTTGGGGCTTTGGCCGGAGAGTTGGATGGGGTTTGATTGCGCAAGAAGGTTGACCACCTGCCCTGACAAAGTATAACGCGCGCCTTGCAACAGGAAACGGAACAAGACCATGGCACGCAAGGGACGCGACATTTCCGGCTGGTTGGTGATTGATAAACCGGCTGGTCCCACCTCGACCGCAGTGGTCAACAAGGTCCGCTGGGCACTGAACGCCAAAAAGGCCGGGCACGCCGGCACGCTGGACCCGGATGCAACCGGCGTTCTGGCCGTGGCCATAGGCGAGGCAACCAAGACCGTTCCCTATATTACGGATGCGCTGAAGGCTTATACCTTTACCATTCGGTTCGGGCAGGCCACCAACACCGATGATGCCGAGGGCGAGGTGATCGCCACCTCTGACACTCGCCCCACCGATGAACAGATCAAGGATGCCCTGGGGCCCTTTGTTGGGGACATCATGCAGGTGCCGCCAAAATTCTCGGCCGTCAAGATCGACGGAGAGCGGGCCTATAAGCTGGCCCGCAGCGGTGAAGATGTGGAACTGTCGGCGCGGCCCCTTTGGGTTGAGGAACTGACCCTTCTGGATCGCCCCGATGCCGATACCGCGGTGTTGGAAATGACTTGTGGCAAGGGGGGCTATGTGCGCGCCATTGCCCGTGATCTGGGGCAGGTTCTGGGCTGTTACGGCCATGTAATCCGCTTGCGCCGTATCTGGTCCGGCCCGTTTGATGTAGATGACGGCATCACCATGGAACAGGTCGAGGCGATGGCCCGCAGTGACGAACTGGACACTTACCTGCGCCCTGTCGAACAAGGTCTTGGCGATCTGCCGGAACTGCGTTGCACCCCCGAAGGGGCGGCCCGTCTGCGCAACGGCAACCCCGGCATGGTCCTGGCATCGGATGTGGAATATGGCGATGAATGCTGGGCCTCTCTGGATGGGCGCGCGGTTGCGGTGGGGATATACAAGGCGGGTGAGTTGCACCCAAGCCG